>NZ_JAVYJF010000018.1:0-132492 GCF_032621715.1 Pseudomonas sp. zfem004
GCGCCGGCTTCGCCGGYSYGYGMTGGCGTCGGTACAGTCGTTTTTGTCATTCCGGTCCGCCCCTTACGAGGGCAACCACCTGGAGATTCAACGCAATGAGCCAACCGATCGTCGTGGCGGCGCTGTACAAGTTCGTCACCCTGGAAGACTACCTCGAGCTGCGCGAGCCGCTGCTCAACGCCATGCTGGAAAACGGCGTCAAAGGCACCCTGCTGCTGGCCCACGAGGGCATCAACGGTACCGTGTCGGCCACCCGTGAAGGCATCGACGGGCTGCTGGCCTGGCTGCGCAACGATCCGCGCCTGGTGGACGTCGACCATAAAGAGTCTTACTGCGACGAGCAGCCGTTCTACCGCACCAAGGTCAAGCTCAAGAAAGAGATCGTCACCCTCGGCGTGCCGGGCGTGGACCCGAACAAGGCAGTGGGCACCTACGTCGAACCGAAAGACTGGAACGCCCTGATCAGCGACCCTGAAGTGCTGCTGATCGACACCCGCAACGACTATGAAGTAGCCATCGGCACCTTCAAGGGCGCCATCGACCCGAAGACCGAGACCTTCCGCGAGTTCCCCGAATACATCAAGGCCAACTTCGACCCCAGCAAGCACAAGAAAGTGGCCATGTTCTGCACCGGTGGCATCCGTTGCGAAAAAGCCTCGAGCTACATGCTCGGTGAGGGCTATGAAGCGGTCTATCATCTCAAGGGCGGCATCCTGAAATACTTCGAGGAAGTACCTCAGGAAGAAAGCCTGTGGGACGGCGACTGCTTCGTCTTCGACAACCGGGTCACCGTGCGTCATGACCTGAGCGAGGGCGAGTACGACCAGTGCCACGCTTGCCGCCACCCGATCGATGCGAAGGACCGCGAGTCCGAGCACTATTCGCCAGGCGTGAGCTGCCCGCATTGCTGGGACAACCTGAGCGAGAAGACCCGGCGCAGCGCCATCGACCGCCAGAAGCAGATCGAGCTGGCCAAGGCGCGTAACCAGCCGCACCCGATCGGTTTCAACTACAAAGCCGAGGCCTGATGCATGTCCGCACGCCTGCTCTATGTGATGGACCCGATGTGCTCCTGGTGCTGGGGCTTCGCCCCGGTGGCCGAAGCGCTGATCGCCCAGGCGCGCGAGGCCGGTGTCAGCACCCGCCTGGTACCGGGCGGGTTGCGTAGCGGTGGCAGCGCCCTGGACGCCTCGACCCGCAAGTACATCCTCGAGCATTGGCAGGCGGTGCATGACGCCACCGGGCAACCTTTCCAGTTTGAAGGCGCGATGCCGGACGGTTTCGTCTACGACACCGAGCCCGCCTGCCGCGCCCTGGTTGCGGCGCGTGAACTGGACGAGCAGCGCGCCTGGAATCTGCTCAAGCTGATCCAGTCGTCGTTCTACGAGCAGGGCGTGGATGTCACCCGCGCCCCGCAACTGGTCGAGCTGGCCGAACAGGCCGGGTTCGATCGCGAGGCATTCTCCCTGCGCTTCGCCAGCCATGACACCCGCGCCGCCACCACGGCCGATTTCGCCTGGGTGCAGGACCTGGGCATCGCCGGCTTCCCCACGCTGCTGGCCGAGCGCAATGGCCAGCTGGCCCTGCTGACCAACGGCTATCAGCCGCTGCAGAGCCTGCAACCCTTGCTCGGCCGCTGGCTGCAGCAGGCCGTTTGTGCTTGATCTGCCCGGGTCGCCAGACCCTAACCCTGGGAAGCCCCCCGCTGTGCCCGATCGCCTGAGCTGGGCGGAAATCCGCCGCCTGGCCCTGCACCACAAGAAAGCCCTGTGGAGCGCCAACCTGGTGGCCGTGTTCGCCGCCCTGTGCAGTGTGCCGATCCCCTTGCTGCTGCCGCTGCTGGTGGACGAAGTGCTGCTGGGGCATGGCGATGCCGCGCTCAAATGGATGAACCACCTGCTGCCCAGCGGCTGGCAGGTGGCCGCCGGTTATATCGGCCTGATGCTCTTTGCCACGCTGACCCTGCGTCTGGCCGCGCTGGCCTTCAACGTGGTCCAGGCCAAGCTGTTCGCCGGCCTTGCCAAGGATATCGTCTACCGCCTGCGCATCCGCCTGATCGAGCGGCTCAAGCGCATCTCGCTGCAGGAGTATGAAAGCCTGGGCAGCGGCACGGTGACGACGCACCTGGTCACCGACCTGGATACCCTCGACAAGTTCGTCGGCGAAACCCTCAGCCGCTTTCTGGTGGCGGTGCTGACACTCACCGGCACGGCGGCGATCCTGATCTGGATGCACTGGCAGCTGGCGCTGCTGATCCTGCTGTTCAACCCGCTGGTGATCTACTTCACCGTGCAGTTGGGCAAACGCGTCAAGCACCTGAAAAAGCTCGAGAACGACAGCACTGCACGCTTCACCCAGGCACTGACCGAAACCCTCGATGCCATCCAGGAGATCCGCGCCGGAAACCGCCAGGGCTATTTCCTCGGCCGCCTTGGCCTACGGGCCCGCGAGGTGCGCGACTATGCCGTTGCGTCGCAGTGGAAAAGCGATGCCAGTGGCCGGGCCAGCGGGCTGTTGTTCCAGTTCGGCATCGATATCTTCCGCGCCGCCGCCATGCTCACCGTGCTGTTCTCCGACCTGTCCATAGGCCAGATGCTGGCGGTGTTCAGCTACCTGTGGTTCATGATCGGGCCGGTGGAGCAACTGCTCAACCTGCAATACGCCTACTACGCCGCAGGCGGTGCCCTGAGCCGGCTCAACGAGCTGCTGGCGCGCGCCGACGAGCCGCAGTACCCGGCGGCCAGCGACCCGTTCGCCGGGCGTGAGACGGTGGGGATCGAAGTGCGTGACCTGCGTTTCGCCTATGCCGAAGAGCCGGTGCTGGACCAGTTGAACCTGTCCATCGCCCCGGGTGAGAAGGTGGCGATCGTCGGCGCCAGTGGGGGTGGCAAGAGCACCCTGGTGCAACTGTTGCTGGGGCTGTACAGCGCCCAGGCCGGGACCATCCGCTTTGGTGGTGCGAGCCTTCAGGAAATCGGCCTGGAGACCCTGCGCGAGCACGTCGCGGTGGTGCTGCAGCACCCGTCGCTGTTCAACGACAGCGTGCGTGCCAACTTGACCATGGGCCGCGACTGCAGCGACGACGCTTGCTGGCAAGCGCTGCGTATCGCCCAGCTGGATGCCACCATCGCGGCACTGCCCCAGGGCCTGGACAGCGTGGTCGGCCGCTCCGGGGTGCGCTTGTCCGGCGGCCAGCGCCAGCGCCTGGCGATTGCGCGCATGGTTTTGGCCGAGCCCAAGGTGGTGATTCTCGACGAGGCCACCTCGGCCTTGGATGCCGCCACCGAGTACAACCTGCACCAGGCTTTGGCGCGTTTCCTCAGCGGGCGCACCACGCTGATCATCGCCCACCGGCTGTCGGCGGTGAAGCAGGCCGACCGGGTGCTGGTGTTCGATGGTGGGCATGTGGCCGAGGATGGCGATCACCAGCAATTGATCGCCGAAGGTGGCTTGTACGCCAAGCTGTACGGGCATCTGCAGCAGACCTGAGCCCGTTCCGTGCGGGGCTTTTCATGCCTGTGAAGAATGGCCTGGCTGTGGGGGCTACGTGGGAGCGGGCTTGTCCCGCGATACAGGTGTCACGCTAATCGCGGGTCAAGCCCGCTCCCACGGTCCCTGCTTGACCAAGGCATGAAATCCCGCTTTCAAAAAGCACGCCGCAGGCATGGCAAATGGCCTACGCTGTGCTGTGTCTAGGTCGATTCGTGCCTTATCTGCCGCCGTGACAGGGACTACATGAAGGGAAATCGGACTCTCGAGGCGCCAAGGCTGCTGGGCATCATCTGGCCTTTCGTTGCCGTTGTGGTTTTCCAGGTGCTGCTGGGCAGCCTCAGCCTTTATGCGCTGTCCTCGGTGCGTGCCTACGTGGCGGGGGAAAGTCTCTGGTCCAAGGCACAGAAAGACGCCATCTACTACCTGAGCCTGTACGCCGACGACCGGCATCCGCTGACCTACCAACGCTATCGCCAGGCCATTCTGGTGCCCCAGGGCGATCACAACCTGCGCCTGGCGCTCGACCGGCCGGAGCCGGACATCGAGGCCGCGCGCAAGGGCATCCTGCAGGGCGGCAACCACCCGGACGATGTCGCCCGGATCATCTGGTTCTACCGCAACTTTCGCAACATCAGCTACATGCAGACCGCCATCGACTATTGGGATATCGGCGACGACTACTTGCGCCAGCTCGACGTGCTGGCCGGTGAGATGCGTGAGGGCTTTGTCGGCGGTACCGTCGACGCAGGCCAGGTGGCGCAATGGAAGGCCCGCATCGTCGCCATCAACGATGGCGTGACCCCGGCGGCCAAGGCCTTCAGCGATGCCCTGGGCGAGGGCTCGCGGGCGCTGCTCAAGGTGCTGATGCTGACCAACCTGGTCACCGCGCTGTTCCTCATCGCCATGGCCTGGCTGCGCTCAAGCAAGCTGCTGGCCCAGCGCCAGGCGTTCGCCAGTGCCTTGCAGGAAGAGCGGGAGCGGGCGCAGGTCACCCTCGAGTCGATCGGCGATGCGGTGATCACCACCGACGTCGATGGCTGTATCACCTTCATGAACCCCGCTGCCGAGCAGCTGACTCACTGGCAGGCGGCCCAGGCCGAGGGCCTGCCACTGGCGGCGTTGTTCAGCCTGCTCGACGAGAACGCCGAGAAGGACAGCCGGACCCTGGTCGAGCAGGTGCTCAGCGGCAGCCTCAAGGGCAGCGACGAACATGCCCGGTTGATCCAGCGTCTGGATGGCAGCACGGTCTCCATCAACCTGGTGGGTTCGCCGATCCTCACCGACGGCCAGGTCAGCGGCATCGTCGTGGTGCTCCACGACATGACCCAGGAGCGTCAATACATCGCCAACCTGTCATGGCAGGCGACCCATGACGCCCTCACCGGGCTGGCCAACCGCCGCGAATTCGAATATCGCCTGGAACAGGCGCTCAACACTCTGGCGCGCCAGGCCGGGCGGCACTCGTTGATGTTCCTCGACCTCGACCAGTTCAAGCTGGTCAACGACACCTGTGGCCATGCCGCCGGCGACGAGTTGCTGCGGCATATCTGCGCGGTGCTGCAGTCGGGCCTGCGCGAGGGCGACACCCTGGCGCGCCTGGGCGGCGACGAATTTGGCGTGCTGCTGGAGAACTGCCCGCCGGAGCAGGCCGAGCGAATTGCCGAGCAACTGCGCCAGGTGGTGCAGAGCCTGCATTTCGTGTGGAAGGGCCGGCCATTCGTCACCACCGTGAGTATTGGCCTGGTGCATATCGCCCAGGCGCCGAGCACCCTGGAGGCCTCGCTGCGGGCGGCCGACATGGCCTGCTACATGGCCAAGGAGAAAGGGCGCAACCGGGTCCAGGTGTATCACGCCGACGACAGCGAACTGTCCATGCGCTTCGGCGAGATGGCCTGGATCCAGCGCCTGCATGTGGCGCTGGAGGAGAACCGCTTCTGCCTGTACGCCCAGGAGATCGCTCCGCTGCAAGGGCAGGAAGGCCCCGGCCATATCGAGATCCTGTTGCGCCTGCACGATGAAAGTGGCCGCACCATCCTGCCCAACAGCTTCATTCCGGCGGCCGAGCGTTACGGGTTGATGACGGCCCTGGATCGCTGGGTGGTGCGCAGTGTGTTCCAGGTGATCCGCCAATGCCTGGACGAGGGACGCGAAGGGCCCTTGGCCCTATGCGCGATCAACCTCTCGGGGGCGAGCATCGGTGACGACAACTTCCTCGAATACCTGCAACGGCTGTTTGGCGAGTTCGATATCCCGCCACGGCTCATTTGTTTTGAAATAACCGAAACCAGTGCAATAGCCAATCTTGGGAGCGCTATTCGATTCATCAATGAATTGAAAGGGCTGGGTTGCAAGTTCTCCCTCGATGACTTCTGCGCCGGGATGTCGTCATTCGCCTATTTGAAACATTTACCGGTAGACTTCCTGAAGATCGACGGAAGTTTTGTCAAAGACATGCTCGACGATCCGATCAATCGGGCTATGGTTGAGGTCATCAATCATATCGGTCATGTGATGGGCAAGCGCACCATCGCCGAGTTCGTCGAGACGCCGTTGATCGAACAGGCTTTGCAGGAAATCGGCGTGGATTACGCCCAGGGTTATCTCATCGAGCGGCCGCAGGTCTTCACCTGCGACAGCCTGCAGCGCCAAAGGATTGCCGCGAGACCCCTGTTGCACCGGGCGCCGGGGACCTTTCGCTGAATACAGCCCGGAAATCACAGGGAATCAAGGAGCTGACAGTGATTGATGCATTCATAAGGATCGGACCCTTGATGGATCCGGCCAGTTATCCGGATTGGGCCCAGCAACTGATCGAGGATTGCCGCGAAAGCAAGCGCAGGGTGGTCGAGCACGAGTTCTACCAGCGCCTGCGCGATGGTCAGTTGCGCCCGGCGACCGTGCGCCAGTACCTGATCGGCGGTTGGCCGGTGGTCGAGCAGTTTTCGCTGTACATGGCCCACAACCTCACCAAGACCCGCTACGGGCGCCACGCCGGTGAAGACATGGCGCGGCGCTGGCTGATGCGCAATATCCGCGTCGAACTCAATCATGCCGACTACTGGGTGCACTGGTGCCAGGCACACGGTATTCACCTGCACGAATTGCAGGCGCAGGAAGTGCCGCCAGAGCTCAACGGCCTCAACGACTGGTGCTGGCGGGTCTGCGCCACCGAGTCACTGGCCATCGCCATGGCTGCCACCAACTACGCCATCGAAGGCGCCACGGGCGAGTGGTCGGCGGTGGTCTGCGCGAATGACACTTACGCCCAGGGGTTCCCCGACGAAACCCGCAAGCGCGCGATGAAGTGGCTGAAGATGCACGCCCAATACGACGATGCGCACCCGTGGGAAGCGCTGGAGATCATCTGCACGCTGGCGGGCGAGAACCCTACGTTGGGGCTGCGCACCGAACTGCGCCGGGCGATCTGCAAGAGCTATGACTGTATGTTCCTGTTCCTGGAGCGTTGCATGCAGCTGGAAGGGCGCCAGCAAGGGCGTATGCGCCCGGCGCTGGCGGCGGGCTGAAACAATCGCGGGGCAAGTCGCATCGGCGCACCGCCGCTCCCACGCTTTGGACTGCCTCAAGAAGTTGGACACTAATCCAACCCTAGGGGGGTAGTCCGAAGCGTGGGAGCGGGCTTGCCCCGCGATGGGTTTTACTGCGCGTTCAGCGCCTGGCCGTTCACTTCCTTGCTGTCCGGCCCCATCAGGTACAGATACACCGGCATGATCTCTTCAGGCAGCGGATTGTTCTGCGGGTTCTCGCTCGGGTAGGCCTGTGCCCGCATCGCCGTGCGCGTGGCGCCTGGGTTGATGCTGTTGGCGCGTACCGGTGCCACGCCTTCCAGTTCGTCAGCCAGGGTCTGCATCAGCCCTTCGGTGGCGAACTTCGACACGCCATAGGCGCCCCAGTAGGCCCGGCCCTTGCGCCCGACGCTGCTGGAGGTGAACACCACCGAGGCGTCATCCGACAGCTTGAGCAGCGGCAGCAGGGTGCTGGTGAGCATGAAGGTGGCGTTGACGTTGATGTGCATCACGCGCATGAAGTTGTCGCCCGACAGCTGCTCCATCGGCGTGCGCGGGCCGATGATCGAGGCGTTGTTGAGCAGGCCGTCGAGGCGGCCGAACTGCTCCTCGATCATCACCGCCAGTTCGTCGTACTGGTGCGGCAGGGCGGTTTCCAGGTTGAACGGTATGACCGCTGGCTGCGGATGACCGGCGGCTTCGATCTGGTCGTAGACCTCGTTGAGGTTGGCTTCGGTCTTGCCCAGCAGCAGGACCGTGGCGCCCAGGGCGGCATAGGCCTTGGCGGCGGCGGCGCCGATGCCGCGGCCGGCGCCGGTGACCAGGATGATCCGGCCTTTGAGCAGGTCGGGGCGGGCGGTGTAGTCGAACATGTGATTTGTCCTTCGGGTTCGGTGATGCGACACAGTCCCTGTGGGAGCGGGTTTACCCGCGAACCCCGGCATCGCCGGGGTCTTGCACCGCGGTGGATTCTTCGCGGGTAAACCCGCTCCCACAGACAGGCGCTGTCAAACGGAAATCAGCAGCCGCACAGCGCGCTGTCGATCACCTTGCGCAGCTCCAGCGGGTGGTCCACCACCACGTCGGCGCCCCAGTTGTTGGGGTTGTCCTGTGGATGAATATAGCCATAGCGCACGGCGGCGGTGCGGGTGCCGGCATCGCGGCCAGACTCGATGTCGCGCAGGTCGTCGCCGACGAACAGCACACTGGCCGGGTCCAGGTTCAGCGTCTTGCAGGCGAGGATCATAGGCTCCGGGTCGGGCTTGCTGCGCTTGACGTGCTCGGGGCAGATCAGCAGCGCCGAGCGCTCGGCCAGGCCCAGGCGCTGCATGATCGGCTCGGCGAAACGCACCGGCTTGTTGGTGACCACGCCCCACAGTAGGTTGCCGCGCTCGATGTCGGCCAAAAGCTCGGCCATGCCGTCGAACAGCTTGCTGTGCACTGCGCAGTCGCGCTGGTAGCGATCGAGGAATTCCAGGCGCAGGGCCTCGAAGCCGTCGGCGTCCGGGTCCATGGCGAAGGTCGCGGCAACCATGGCGCGGGCGCCGCCGGAGATCTCGTCGCGGATGCGCGCGTCATCGATGGCCGGCAGGCCGCGTTCGGCGAGCATCGCCTGGCAGATGGCGATGAAGTCCGGCGCCGTGTCCAGCAGGGTGCCATCCATGTCGAAGAGTACTGCTCGCAGGCGCATGCTCATTCCTCGCGCAGGGTCTGGATCATGTAGTTGACGTCGACGTCGTTGTTCAGCTTGTAGTGCTTGGTCAGCGGGTTGTAGGTGAGGCCGATGATGTCCTTCACTTCAAGGCCCGCAGCGCGGCTCCAGGCACCCAGTTCGGAGGGGCGGATGAACTTCTTGAAGTCGTGGGTGCCGCGCGGGAGCATCTTGAGGATGTACTCGGCGCCGACGATGGCCAGCAGGTAGGCCTTCGGGTTGCGGTTGATGGTCGAGAAGAACACCTGGCCGCCGGGCTTGACCATGCGGTAGCAGGCGCGGATCACCGAGGATGGGTCGGGCACGTGCTCGAGCATTTCAAGGCAGGTGACCACGTCGAACTGCTGGGGCATTTCCTCGGCCAGGGCCTCGGCGGTGATCTGCCGGTATTCGACTTCGACGCCGGACTCCAGCTGGTGCAGTTGGGCCACCGCCAGCGGTGCCTCGCCCATGTCGATGCCGGTGACGGTGGCGCCGCGCTGGGCCATCGCTTCACTGAGGATGCCGCCGCCGCAGCCGACATCGAGCACTTTCTTGCCAGCCAGGCTGACCCGCTCGTCGATCCAGTTGACGCGCAACGGGTTGATGTCGTGCAGCGGCTTGAACTCGCTTTCGCGGTCCCACCAGCGGTGGGCCAGGGCTTCGAATTTGGCGATTTCGGCGTGGTCGACGTTGCTCATCTGAACAGTCCTCTGAAGCTTCGATAAAGAGTGTCACGGGGCGGCAGCCGTGGCTGCCGGCCAGTCATTCGTTGTGCCCGCCGATGCGGGCTCCCCAGGCGCGGGCGGTGGCGGCCAGGGCCTGCTCGTCCATCCGCGTCAGGCGGCGGTCCTGCACCAGGGGGTGGCCGGCGACCCAGACGTCCTTGACGCAGTCGCGGCCGGTGGCATAGATCAGTTGCGAAACCGGGTCGTGCACCGGTTGCTGGGCCAGGCCGGACAGGTCGAACACGGTCAGGTCGGCGGCCTTGCCCGGTTCCAATGAGCCGGTCACGTCCTCAAGGCCCAGCGCCCGTGCGCCATTGAGCGTGGCCATGCGCAGTGCGCGGTGGGCATCCAGGGCGGTGGCGCTGCCGGCGACGGCCTTGGCCAGCAGGGCGGCGGTGCGGGTTTCGCCGAGCAGATCGAGGTCGTTGTTGCTGGCCGCGCCATCGGTTCCGACAGCCACGTTCACACCGGCCTGCCACAGGCGCTCCACCGGGCAGAAGCCGCTGGCCAGCTTGAGGTTGGATTCCGGGCAGTGGACCACGCTGGTGTTGCTTTCTACCAGCAGCGCCAAGTCCTCGTCGCTGACCTGGGTCATGTGTACCGCCTGCAGGTTGGGGCCGAGCAGGCCCAGGCGGGCAAGGCGCGCCAGCGGGCGCTCGCCGGTGTCGTTGAGCGCCTGCTCGACTTCGCTGGCGGTCTCGTGGATGTGCATGTGCAGCGGCGCGTCGAGCTGGTCGGCGATGATGCGGATCTGTTCCAGGTTCTGGTCACTGACCGTGTAGGGCGCGTGCGGGCCGAGGGCGATGCTGATGCGCGGGTGGTGACGCAGGTCGCCGAACAGCTCGATGGCCAGTTGCAGGCCTTCTTCAGGGCTGCGTGCGCCGGGGATCGGGAAGTCCAGCAGGGGCACGGCGATCTGTGCGCGGATGCCGCTGCGGTGCACGCGGTCGCAGGCTTCGCGGGGGAAGAAATACATGTCGGCGAAACAGGTGATGCCGCCCTTGAGCTGCTCGGCGATTGCCAGGTCGGTGCCGTCGCGCACGAAGGCTTCGTCGACCCAACGCCCCTCCGCAGGCCAGATATGCTCTTGTAGCCAGGTCATAAGCGGCAGGTCATCGGCCAGCCCGCGGAACAGGCTCATGGCGGCATGGCCATGGGCGTTGACCAGCCCGGGGCTGAGCAGGCAGTCGGGCAGTTCGCGTACCGCGTTCGCCTGGGGTGCCCGCTCACGCGGGCCGAGCCAGGCGATCAGGCCGTCGCGAATGCCCAGCGCGTGCCCCGTCAGTACCACCCCCGCCGGCTCCACGGGCACCAGCCATTGCGGTACGAGCAGCAGGTCGAGAGGGGGAGTGGCGGTGGGCATGCGCGGCATATACCTGGGTCGGTTCGGCGAAACGCGCAGTATACCCGAGCGTCCGGGGCTGAGGGTCGCTATAATCGCCGGCTTTTGATGCCAGGGCGACGGGGAGAGGCGATGCGCGAGCAACTTTTGGCGGCGGAGACGGTGACGGGCATCGAGTGGCGCGACGGCGCGTTGCACCTGCTCGACCAGCGCCTGCTGCCGCTCGAGCAGCATTGGCTGGCCTGTACCGACGTTGCGGCGGTGGTCGAGGCGATCGGCGACATGGCCGTGCGCGGCGCTTCGGCAATCGGCATCTGCGCCGCCTACGGGCTGGTGCTGGCCTTGCGTCAGCGGCTGGCCGAAGGCGACGGCTGGGAAGAGGCCCTGGAAGAAGATTTCATGATGCTGGGCGAGGCGCGCCCCACGCCGGCCAACCTGTTCTGGGCGCTCAACCGCATGCGTGAACGCCTGCAGCGCCTTCGCCCTGAAGAGGACGTGCTGGCGGCGTTGGAGGCCGAGGCGGTCGCCATCCATGAAAGCGATCGGGAGGCCAACCTGACCATGGCCCAGTTCGGCGTCGAGCAGATCCGCAAGCACCAGGGCAGCGAGCAGGTGCTGCTGACCCATGGCAATGCCGGGGCGCTGGCCAGCGGTGGTTTCGGTACTGCGCTGGGGGTGATCCGGGCCGCGGCGCTGGAAGGCATGGTCGAGCGGGTCTACGCCTGTGAGTCGCGCCCGTGGTTGCAGGGCTCGCGCCTGACGGCCTGGGAGCTGGCCGCCGATGGCGTGCCGGTGACCGTGGTCGCCGATTCTGCCGCCGGGCACTTGATGAAGGTCAAGGGCATTACCTGGGTGGTGGTCGGCGCCGACTGTATCGCCGCCAATGGCGACGTGGCGGCGAAGATCGGCACCTATCAGATGGCGGTAACGGCGATGCACCATGGCTTGCGCTTCATGGTGGTGGCGCCGAGCACCAGCATCGACCTGAACCTGGCCACGGGCGAAGACATCCCGCTGGAAGTGCGCGGTGAAGAAGAACTGCTGGAGGTGGAAGGCATCCAGGTGACGGCCGATGTGGAGGCCTACAACCCGGTGGTGGATGTCACGCCGGCCGACCTGATCGATGTGATCGTTACCGAAAGAGGCGTCGTCGAGCGCCCGGATACCGCGAAAATCGCCCAGCTGATGTGTCGCAAACGCCTGCATTGAGGGGTTTTCAGTGGCTTGGCCCTGTCCAAATGGATGGGGCTGTTGCAGGGCGCGGCGGCATCCTGCCATATCTCCCATGCGCCCAGCCTTTGTGGTAACATCCGGCAGTTTCCAAGGCCGCTCGTTGAGGCGGCCTTCATTGCGCAGATCCATGGCACAACTCATTGATTTGTCGTATGTCGTCGCACCCCTATGCGCTGCGGCGGCGAGCTTCGTTCGTCCTTCGAGGGATCAGGCGAAGTTTCACCAGAAAAAGGAATCAGGCTTCTCATGGGCGAACTGGCCAAAGAAATCCTCCCGGTCAATATCGAAGACGAACTGAGACAGTCTTACCTCGACTACGCGATGAGCGTGATTGTCGGGCGAGCGCTGCCCGATGCGCGTGACGGCTTGAAGCCCGTGCATCGTCGCGTTCTGTATGCGATGAGCGAACTGGGCAACGACTGGAACAAGCCGTACAAGAAATCCGCCCGTGTGGTCGGTGACGTGATCGGTAAGTACCACCCCCACGGCGACACTGCCGTGTACGACACCATCGTGCGTATGGCGCAGCCGTTCTCGCTGCGCTACCTGCTGGTCGATGGCCAGGGCAACTTCGGTTCGGTGGACGGCGACAACGCCGCGGCCATGCGATACACCGAAGTGCGCATGTCCAAGCTGGCCCACGAACTGCTGGCCGACCTGCATAAAGAAACCGTCGACTGGGTGCCCAACTACGACGGCACCGAGCAGATCCCGGCGGTCATGCCAACTCGTATCCCCAACCTGCTGGTCAACGGCTCCAGCGGTATCGCCGTGGGCATGGCCACCAACATTCCGCCGCATAACCTGGGCGAAGTGATCGATGGCTGCCTGGCACTGATCGACAACTCCGATATCACGGTCGATGAGCTGATGCAGTTCATCCCGGGTCCGGACTTCCCGACGGCCGGCCAGATCAACGGTCGCCAGGGCATCATCGAGGCCTATCGCACCGGCCGTGGCCGCATTTATATGCGCGCCCGCTCCGAGATCGAAGACATCGACAAGGTCGGTGGCCGTCAGCAGATCGTCATCACCGAGCTGCCTTACCAGCTGAACAAGGCGCGTCTGATCGAAAAGATCGCCGAGCTGGTTAAAGAGAAGAAGATCGAAGGCATCACCGAGCTGCGCGACGAGTCCGACAAGGACGGCATGCGCATCGTCATCGAGCTGCGTCGCGGCGAGGTGCCGGAAGTGGTGCTCAACAACCTCTACCAGCAGACCCAGCTGCAGAGCGTGTTCGGCATCAACATCGTTGCCCTGATCGACGGTCGTCCGCGCCTGCTCAACCTCAAGGACCTGCTCGAAGCCTTCGTCCGTCACCGCCGCGAAGTGGTGACCCGTCGTACCGTGTTCGAGCTGCGCAAGGCCCGCGAGCGTGGCCATATCCTTGAAGGCCAGGCCGTTGCACTGTCCAACATCGACCCGGTCATCGCCCTGATCAAGGCTTCGCCGACGCCTTCCGAGGCCAAGGAAGCATTGGTTGCCATGGCCTGGGAATCCAGCGCCGTGCAGGTGATGGTCGAGCGTGCCGGCGCCGAGTCGTGCCGTCCGGAAGACCTGCCGGAGCAATACGGCCTGCGCGAAGGCAAGTACTACCTGTCGCCGGAGCAGGCCCAGGCCATTCTCGACCTGCGCCTGCACCGCCTGACCGGCCTGGAGCACGAGAAACTGCTGGCCGAGTACCAGGAGATTCTCGAGCAGATCGGCGAGCTGATCCGCATCCTCAGCAGCGCCGAGCGCCTGATGGAAGTGATCCGCGAAGAGCTCGAAGCGATTCGCGCCGAGTACGGCGATGCCCGTCGTACCGAGATCCTCAATGCCAGCCACGACCTCAACTACGGCGACATGATCCCGGAAGAAGAGCGCGTGGTGACCATCTCCCACGGTGGTTATGCCAAGACCCAGCCGCTGTCCGCCTACCAGGCTCAGCGCCGTGGCGGCAAGGGCAAGTCGGCTACCGGCGTCAAGGACGAGGACTACGTCGAACACCTGCTGGTCGCCAACAGCCACGCCACCCTGTTGCTGTTCTCCAGCAAGGGCAAGGTGTACTGGAAGAAAACCTACGAAATCCCCGAGGCTTCCCGCGCCGCCCGTGGCCGTCCGCTGGTCAACCTGCTGCCGCTGGAAGAAGGTGAGCGCATCACCGCCATGCTGCAGATCGACCTGGAGGCGCTGCAGCAGCACGCAGACCCTGAGGAAGAGCTGGAGGACAGCGACGACAGCGTGATCGAAGGCGAGCTGGTGGAAGTCGAGGAGATCGACGAAGAAGACGGCGACACGCCGGAGTGGGTTGCCGAAGCGACGGGCGCCTACATCTTCATGGCCACCGCCTCCGGTACCGTCAAGAAGACCCCGCTGGTGCAGTTCGCCCGTCCGCGCTCCAATGGCCTGATCGCCCTGAAGCTCAAAGAGGGTGACACCCTGATCGCCGCGGCCATCACCGACGGCGCCAAGGAAGTCATGATGTTCTCCGACGCCGGCAAGGTGATCCGTTTCGCCGAGAGCGTCGTGCGTGAAATGGGCCGTACCGCCCGTGGCGTGCGTGGCATGAAGCTGGGCAAAGGGCAGCAGATCATCTCGATGCTGATCCCGGAATCCGGCGCGCAGATTCTCACCGCCTCCGAGCGTGGCTTCGGCAAGCGTACCCCGCTGTCCAAGTTCCCGCGTCGCGGCCGTGGTGGCCAGGGCGTGATCGCCATGGGTACCAAGGGGCGCAACGGCTTGCTGGTCGGCGCTATCCAGGTGCAGGAAGGCGAAGAGATCATGCTGATCTCCGACCAGGGCACGCTGGTGCGCACGCGGGTTGGCGAGGTGTCCAGCCTGAGTCGTAACACTCAAGGCGTGACGCTGATCAAGCTGGCTGCCGACGAGACGCTGGTGGGCCTGGAGCGTATCCAGGAGCCGTCCGAGGACGAACTCGATGATGTCATCGAGACGGGCGAGGAGGGCGCAACGCTCGACGCGGTGGATGCCGCTGACGAGGACAGCGCCGGCGCTGAAGAGGCGCCGCAAGAGTAAGCAAGTGCAACAACCCGAACGGGGCGACCAAGGTCGCCCCGTTTGACTGATTAGAGCAGGCATCGTCCTGAAGGGCGGTGCAATACCCTGTGGGAGCGGGTTTACCCGCGAATGAAGACGCCGCGGTGCAAGGTTCGCGGGTAAACCCGCTCCCACGGGGGTTCCGGCAGTATCGAAGATTGCAGATTTGTACTATTTGGCAGAGCGAGAGTGGATGTGAGCAAACGAGCCTTTAACTTCTGCGCAGGCCCTGCCGCGCTTCCTGATGCCGTCCTGCAGCGTGCCCAGGCAGAAATGCTGGACTGGCGCGGCAAGGGTCTGTCGGTGATGGAAATGAGCCATCGCAGCGACGACTACGTGGCCATCGCCGAGAAGGCCGAGCAGGACCTGCGTGACCTGCTGTCCGTCCCCTCCAACTACAAGGTGCTGTTCCTGCAGGGGGGCGCCAGCCAGCAGTTCGCCGAGATCCCGCTGAACCTGCTGCCGGAAAACGGCACTGCGGACTATGTCGAGACCGGTATCTGGTCGAAAAAGGCCATCGAGGAAGCGCGTCGTTTCGGCCACGTCAATGTCGCCGCCAGCGCCAAGCCCTACGACTACCTGGCCATCCCGGGCCAGAACGAGTGGCAGCTGAGCAAGAACGCCGCCTACCTGCACTACGCCTCCAACGAGACTATCGGTGGCCTGCAGTTCGACTGGGTGCCCGAGGCCGGTGACGTGCCGCTGGTGGTCGACATGTCCTCCGACATCCTCTCGCGCCCGATCGACGTGTCGCAGTTCGGCCTGATCTACGCCGGCGCGCAGAAGAACATCGGCCCGAGCGGCCTGGTGGTGGTGATCGTGCGTGAAGACCTGTTGGGGCGTGCCCGCAGCAGCTGCCCGACCATGCTCGACTACAAGGTCTCGGCCGACAACGGCTCGATGTACAACACCCCGGCCACCTATTCCTGGTACCTCTCGGGCCTGGTGTTCGAGTGGCTCAAGGAGCAGGGTGGTGTCGAAGCCATGGAACAGCGCAACCGGGCGAAGAAGGACCGTCTCTACGGCTTCATCGATTCCAGCGAGTTCTACACCAACCCGATCAGCGTCAATGCCCGTTCCTGGATGAACGTGCCGTTCCGCCTGGCCGACGAGCGTCTGGACAAGGCCTTCCTGGCCGGCGCCGACGCCCGTGGCCTGCTGAACCTCAAAGGCCATCGGTCGGTTGGCGGCATGCGCGCCTCGATCTATAACGCCCTGGGCCTGGAAGCGGTCGAGGCGCTGGTGGGTTACATGGCTGAATTCGAGAAGGAGCACGGCTGATGTCCGAACAGGAACTCAAGGCCCTGCGCGTACGCATCGACAGCCTCGACGAGAAGATCCTCGAGCTGATCAGTGACCGCGCGCGCTGCGCCGAAGAAGTGGCGCGGGTCAAGACCGCCTCGCTGGCCGAAGGCGAGAAGCCGGTGTTCTATCGCCCTGAGCGCGAAGCCGCCGTGCTCAAGCGCGTGATGGAGCGCAACAAGGGCCCGCTGGGCAACGAAGAGATGGCGCGGTTGTTCCGCGAGATCATGTCGTCGTGCCTGGCGCTTGAAGAGCCGTTGAAGATTGCCTACCTCGGCCCCGAGGGGACCTTCACCCAGGCTGCGGCCATGAAGCACTTCGGCCATGCCGTGGTCAGCCGCCCGATGGCGGCCATCGACGAAGTGTTCCGCGAAGTGGCGGCCGGTGCCGTCAACTTCGGCGTGGTGCCCGTGGAGAACTCCACCGAGGGTGCGGTCAGCCATACCCTGGACAGCTTCCTCGAGCACGACATGGTGATCTGCGGTGAGGTCGAGCTGCGCATCCACCATCACCTGCTGGTGGGCGAGAACACCAAGACCGACAGCATCACCCGCATCTACTCCCACGCCCAGTCGCTGGCCCAGTGCCGCAAGTGGCTGGATGCGCATTACCCGAATGTCGAGCGCGTGGCGGTTTCGAGCAACGCTGAGGCGGCCAAGCGGGTCAAGGGTGAGTGGAACTCGGCGGCGATCGCCGGCGACATGGCGGCGAACCTGTATGGCCTGACCCGTCTGGCCGAGAAGATCGAGGATCGCCCGGACAACTCCACGCGCTTCCTGATGATCGGTAACCAGGAAGTGCCGCCGACCGGCGACGACAAGACGTCGATCATCGTTTCCATGAGCAACAAGCCGGGCGCGCTGCACGAGCTGCTGGTGCCCTTCCATGAGAACGGCATCGACCTGACGCGCATCGAGACCCGTCCGTCGCGCAGTGGCAAGTGGACCTACGTGTTCTTCATCGACTTCGTCGGCCATCACCGCGATCCGCTGATCAAGGCGGTGCTCGAGAAGATCAGCCAGGAGGCTGTGGCGCTGAAGGTGTTGGGCTCTTATCCGAAAGCGGTGCTCTGAGGGTTGCTTGAGCGCCCATCGCGGGGCAAGTCGGCCGCTCCCACGTTTGAAGCGTGGGGGCGGCGGTGCGCCGATGCGACTTGCCCCGCGATGGGCCTCACAGACTGTCTTGATTTCTGAACAGGGTTCGCACTCGTGGTAGATGCCGTAACAAATAAATCCACCCCGCTTATCGGTCGCCTGGTCGTCGTCGGCCTCGGCCTGATCGGTGGCTCTTTCGCCAAAGGCCTGCGTGAAAGCGGCCTGTGCCGCGAAGTGGTCGGTGTCGATCTGGATGCCGAATCGCGCAAGCAGGCGGTAGTGCTGGGTGTGGTCGATCGCTGTGAAGCCGACCTGGCTGCGGCCTGTGTCGGTGCCGACGTGATTCAGCTGGCCGTACCGATCCTGGCCATGGAGAAGGTTCTGGCGCGCTTGGCGCAGCTCGACCTTGGCGATGCGGTCATCACCGATGTCGGCAGCGCCAAGGGCAATGTGGTGCGCGCCGCCCGTGAGGCCTTCGCCGCAGGGCTGTCGCGCTTTGTCCCGGGGCATCCGATTGCCGGTTCCGAGCAGAGCGGGGTGGAGGCTTCCAATGCCGCGCTGTTCCGCCGGCACAAGGTCATCCTCACGCCATTGGCTGAAACCGACCCCGCGGCCTTGGTCCTGGTCGATCGGCTGTGGCGCGCGCTGGACGCCGATGTCGAGCACATGCCGGTGGAGCGTCACGACGAAGTGCTGGCTGCCACCAGTCACCTGCCGCACCTGCTGGCATTCGGCCTGGTCGACTCGCTGGCCAAGCGCAATGAAAACCTGGACATCTTCCGGTACGCTGCGGGGGGCTTCCGCGATTTCACGAGAATCGCCGGCAGCGACCCGATCATGTGGCATGACATCTTCCTCGCCAACCGGGAAGCGGTCCTGCGTACCCTCGATACATTTCGCAGCGACCTCGACGCCTTGCGCGACGCGGTCGATGCTGGAGACGGGCACCAACTGCTGGGTGTATTCACCCGCGCCCGGGTTGCCCGCGAGCATTTCAGTAAAATCCTTGCCCGCCGGGCCTATGTGGACGCTATGAACGCCAACGACCTGATTTTCCTGGCCCAACCTGGTGGCCGCGTATCCGGACGGATTCGCGTACCGGGCGACAAATCGATTTCCCACCGTTCGATCATGCTCGGCTCCCTGGCCGAAGGCACCACCGAAGTCGAAGGCTTCCTCGAAGGTGAAGACGCGCTTGCCACCCTGCAGGCGTTCCGTGACATGGGTGTGGTCATCGAGGGCCCGCAACATGGCCGCGTGACCATTCACGGAGTCGGGCTGCACGGCCTGAAGCCGCCACCTGGCCCGCTCTATGTCGGTAACTCTGGTACCTCGATGCGCCTGCTCTCGGGCCTGCTGGCCGGCCAGCCGTTCGACGTGACCATGACCGGCGATGCCTCGCTGTCCAAGCGCCCGATGAACCGCGTGGCCAACCCGCTGCGCGAAATGGGCGCCGTGGTCGAAACCGGCCCGGAAGGGCGTCCGCCGCTGACCATCCGTGGCGGCGCCAAGCTCAAGGCCCTGACCTACACGCTGCCGATGGCGAGTGCCCAGGTTAAGTCCTGCCTGCTGCTGGCGGGCCTGTACGCCGAAGGCACCACCACCGTCACCGAGCCGGCCCCGACTCGTGACCACACCGAGCGCATGCTGCGTGGCTTCGGCTACTCGGTTGCGTCGAACGGCCCGGTCGCCTCGCTGCAGTCGGGTGGCAAGCTCACCGCGACCCGCATCGAGGTGCCGGCGGACATCTCTTCCGCAGCGTTCTTCCTGGTGGCCGCTTCGATCGCCGAAGGTTCCGAGCTGGTTCTGGAGCATGTCGGCATCAACCCCACCCGTACCGGCGTGATCGACATCCTGCGCCTGATGGGCGGCGACATCACCCTGGAAAACCAGCGTGAAGTCGGCGGCGAACCGGTGGCCGACCTGCGTGTGCGTGGCGCCAAGCTCAAGGGCATCGACATCCCTGAAGAGCTGGTGCCGCTGGCCATCGACGAGTTCCCGGTGCTGTTCGTCGCTGCCGCCTGCGCCGAAGGGCGTACCGTGCTGCGCGGTGCCGAAGAGCTGCGGGTCAAGGAATCGGATCGCATCCAGGTGATGGCTGATGGCCTGATCACCCTGGGCGTGAAGTGCGAGCCTACCCCTGACGGCATCATCATCGACGGCGGCCAGATCGGCGGCGGTGAAGTGCACGGTCACGGTGACCACCGTATCGCCATGGCTTTCAGCGTTGCATCGCTGCGCGCCACTGCTCCGATCGTCATTCATGACTGCGCCAACGTCGCCACGTCGTTCCCCAACTTCCTGGCACTGTGCAAGGAAGTCGGTATTCGCGTCGCAGAAGAGGGCAAGTCGTGAATTCGCAAGCGCCGGTCATCACCATCGACGGGCCGAGCGGCTCGGGCAAGGGTACGGTCGCAGGGCTGCTGGCCCGTGAGCTGGGCTGGCGTCTGCTCGACTCCGGCGCCTTGTATCGCCTGCTGGCATTCAATGCCAGCAACCATGGTGTCGACCTGACCAATGAAGAGCTGCTCAAGGCGCTGGCGGCCCATCTGGATGTGCAGTTCATCGCCGCCGAGCCTGGCAAGCTGCAGCAGATCATTCTCGAAGGTGAGGATGTCAGCAACGTCATCCGTACCGAAACGGTTGGTGCTGGCGCCTCGATGGTCGCCTCGCTGCCGGCGGTGCGTGAGGCGCTGCTGCAGCGCCAGCGGGCTTTCCGCGAAGCGCCCGGGCTGATCGCCGATGGCCGTGACATGGGCACGGTGGTGTTCCCGGACGCGCCGTTGAAGGTGTTCCTCACCGCCAGTGCCGAGGAGCGTGCCCGTCGCCGTTACCTGCAGTTGAAGGGCAAGGGCGAAGATGTTAGTCTGTCGAGTCTGCTAGATGAGATCCGTGCGCGCGATGAGCGCGACACCCAGCGCGCAGTGGCCCCGCTCAAGCCGGCGGCCGATGCGATCCAGCTGGATTCCACGGAGTTGTCCATCGAGCAGGTGCTGCAACGCATCAGAAGCGAGCTCGCCCTGCGCGACTTGGTCTGATGGAGAGGAGAGCGGGCAGGGGCACCAGTCAACGTCCTGTCAGCACTTCTTAACTTAACGAAACCCACATTGTCTGGAATGTGGCTATGGGCGTCTTTTTCGCCCGAATCTACAGGAATTAAAATGAGCGAAAGCTTTGCAGAACTCTTTGAAGAAAGCCTGAAAACCCTCAATCTTCAGCCGGGTGCCATCATCACCGGTATCGTTGTCGACATCGACGGCGACTGGGTTACCGTACACGCTGGCCTGAAGTCCGAGGGTGTCATCCCGCTCGAGCAGTTCTACAACGAAGCTGGCGAACTGACCATCAAGGTCGGTGACGAAGTTCACGTTGCGCTGGACGCGGTCGAAGACGGCTTCGGCGAAACCAAGCTGTCCCGTGAAAAAGCCAAGCGCGCTGAGTGCTGGATTGTTCTGGAAGCTGCTTTCGCTGCTGAAGAAGTGGTCAAGGGCGTTATCAACGGTAAGGTTAAAGGCGGCTTCACTGTCGACGTTAACGGCATCCGTGCGTTCCTGCCGGGCTCCCTGGTTGATGTCCGCCCAGTGCGCGACACCACCCACCTCGAAGGCAAAGAGCTGGAATTCAAGGTCATCAAGCTGGACCAGAAGCGCAACAACGTTGTCGTTTCCCGTCGCAGCGTCCTGGAAGCCGAAAACAGCGCCGAGCGCGAAGCTCTGCTGGAATCGCTGCAGGAAGGCCAGCAGGTCAAAGGTATCGTCAAGAACCTCACCGACTACGGTGCGTTCGTTGACCTGGGCGGCGTCGATGGTCTGCTGCACATCACCGACATGGCCTGGAAGCGTATCAAGCACCCGTCCGAGATCGTCAACGTTGGCGACGAGATCGACGTCAAGGTCCTGAAGTACGATCGCGAGCGCAACCGCGTTTCGCTGGGTCTGAAGCAACTGGGTGAAGACCCATGGGTTGCTATCAAAGCCCGTTACCCAGAGAGCACCCGCGTCACCGCTCGCGTTACCAACCTGACCGACTACGGCTGCTTCGCTGAGCTGGAAGAAGGCGTTGAAGGCCTGGTACACGTTTCCGAAATGGACTGGACCAACAAGAACATCCACCCGTCGAAAGTCGTTCAGGTTGGCGACGAAGTGGAAGTCATGGTTCTGGACATCGACGAAGAGCGTCGTCGTATCTCCCTGGGCATCAAGCAGTGCAAGTCCAACCCATGGGAAGACTTCTCCGGCCAGTTCAACAAGGGTGACAAGATCACCGGTACCATCAAGTCGATCACCGACTTCGGTATCTTCATCGGCCTGGACGGCGGCATCGACGGTCTGGTTCACCTGTCCGACATCTCCTGGAACGAAGCCGGCGAAGAAGCCGTGCGTCGCTTCAAGAAGGGCGACGAGCTGGAAACCGTCATCCTGTCGGTCGACCCAGAGCGCGAGCGCATCTCCCTGGGCATCAAGCAGCTGGAGGACGATCCGTTCTCCAACTTCGTTTCGATCAACGACAAGGGCGCTATCGTCAAAGGTATCGTCAAGGAAGTTGACGCCAAGGGCGCTATCGTGACCCTGGCCGACGACATCGAAGCTACTCTGAAGGCTTCCGAAATCAGCCGTGACCGCGTTGAAGACGCCCGTAACGTGCTGAAGGAAGGCGAAGAGATCGAAGCCAAGATCATCAGCGTCGACCGCAAGTCCCGTGTCATCAGCCTGTCCATCAAGTCGAAGGACGATGCTGAAGAGCGCGAAGCCATCCAGAGCCTGAAAAACGCTCCGGAAGCGGCTGCCGATACCACCATGGCTGCGCTGCTGCGCGAAGCAATGGCCAAGCAGAACTGAGTTCTGTTTGATCGGTAAGAAAAAGGGCGACTTCGGTCGCCCTTTTTCATGCCTGCAGTTTCAGCTGCTTGCGCCCTGGGTTGTCGGTAATCGCGGCTCAGGCGTGTTGTGGCCTTATCTTGAATTTTTTCTTTTAGTCAAGAACTACCCTGTTCAAATGTTCCGGAGCGTGCTACAACCTGATTAAGCAATGATCTAGCTGCTTGATAACGAAGGGAAAAATATGACGAAGTCGGAGCTGATCGAACGTATTGTCACCCATCAGGGGCTGCTCTCGTCCAAGGACGTCGAGTTGGCCATCAAGACCATGCTTGAGCAGATGTCGCAGTGCCTGGCGACCGGGGATCGCATCGAGATTCGCGGCTTCGGCAGCTTCTCTTTGCACTACCGCGCTCCGCGTGTAGGCCGCAACCCCAAGACCGGCCAGTCGGTCAGCCTCGAAGGCAAATTCGTGCCGCACTTCAAACCGGGCAAAGAGCTGCGGGATCGCGTCAATGAAGACGAGCACGAACCTATCTGAATGCAAGGAACACTCTGATGCGTAACCTCAAGCGCGCCTTGGTGGTGCTGTTCGTGCTGCTGTTGGCGGCGGTGGTGGTGTTCTTCGTGCTGGAGAACCAGCAGTCGGTGGCTCTGGTGTTGTTCGGCTGGTCGGCGCCGGCGATGCCGGTTGCGGTGCTGGTGCTGGCTGCCCTGGTGCTCGGGCTGGCGGTGGGGCCTCTGCTCGGGGCCTACGGCCTGATGCGCGGCAAGCGCAAGATCCGTGCATCTGTGCGCAGGGAAATGCTTTCCGATAACTGAGACTTGTCTCACAGCAGGCGTCCTGTTCGTGTTCTATGTAGTCTGTTGAAGGGGTGGATTAATGGGTCACTTCTTCCAAGGCTGCCGAAGGACCCAGCAGAATGCACTTTCCCTCGATCTCCCATCATGGCGGTACCCGCGGGGTAACCGGCTCCTGTCATCGGCTTCATCTTGATCCTGCCACCAGCCTGCTGATTGATTGTGGGCTGGAGCAAGGTGTGGATGTCGCACCTGGGGTGAGTAGCGCCACGCTCGGCTTCGATGTCTCCGGCATCCAGGCCTTGATCGTCACCCATGTTCATCTTGATCACGTCGGTCGCATCCCCGCCCTTTTTGCGGCGGGTTTTCGTGGCCCCATCTATTGCAGTGAGCCGTCGGCCAGGTTGTTGCCGATCGTCCTGGAGGACGCGTACAGGCTTGGGGTCAGTAGTGAGCCCGGGCAGGTGGCTCGGTATGTGGCATTTCTGCAGCAGCATATTGTCCCGGTGCCGTTCGAGCACTGGCAGGTGGTGGTCGAGCGTCCGGCGCTGTGTTGCAGTATCCGGCTTCAGCGGGCAGGGCATCTGCTTGGCTCGGCGTATATCGAGTGCGAGGTGGAACTGGATGGCAGCAGTACTCGAGTGGTCTTCTCGGGTGATCTGGGGGCCTGCGGCAATCCTTTGTTGCGCCCGTTGCTGCCGCCCGAGCGCGCCGATGTTCTGGTGCTGGAAAGCACCTATGGAGATCGCTTGCATCCGGATCGCAGTGGGCGGCGTCAGCAGCTGGAAGCGGCTGTTGATCGTGCATTGATTGATCAGGGTACGATTCTGATCCCTGCTTTCAGTCTTGGCAGGACTCAGGAGTTGCTCTATGAGCTGGAGGATCTGCTCCATCACAAGAATCTGTTGAACAAGCCGGCCGACGAGGTCGCTGGTGACTTCCCTGGCTGGTCCCATCTGCCTGTGATTCTCGATTCTCCGCAGGCTCAGCGGGTTACCCGTGTGTACAGGGAGTTGCATCAATTCTGGCGTTCCGAGGCCAGGGAGCGCCTGGTTCAGGGGCGTGATCCGCTGGGGTTTCGCCAGCTCATCACGGTCGACTCCCATGCCCAACATCAGCAGGTCGTCAATTACCTCAAGAGTACCGGTCGCCCGGCCATCGTGATCGCGGGCAATGGTATGTGTTCGGGTGGGCGAATCGTCAATTACCTCAAGGCCATGCTCGGGGATGCGCGCCATGAGGTCATGTTCGTCGGGTATCAGGCCAAAGGTACGCCAGGGGCGGTAATCCAGGCCAGCGAGGGGGCCGAGGGTTTCGTGTCGATCGATCTGGATGGGCGGTTGTACGAAATTCGCGCCAAGGTAATGACCTTGGCTGGGTACTCCGGGCATGCAGATCAGCAAGAGCTGGTGCGCTTTGCCATGGGGCGTGGCGATCCGGCCAGGCGCGTGGTGCTCGTGCACGGAGAGGCTGGTGCCAAGCGCGCCCTGGTGCGAGCCTTGAGCGCGCGTCACGCGGAGGTTGGTCATGCGGTGGAGGTCGTGGTTGCGCAGAGTGATCAGGAAGAATAATGGCTATTTGCCTCATTTTTTCGGGGGAAACCCGACCAGACGATTATCGGCAGTGCATTTTCAGAAGCCAACCCGGCTCAGAACGGGCATAATGCGCCGTTTCCGTCTTGGGCTGTCGAGGTTGCCGAGTTGACCTTGCGGCCTTGAGGGGCCTGTAAAGGCGATGTTAAAGCCTGAGAAGTTTGTGCATTCCGGCGCGTGGGCCGATAGCGATACCGACCGCGGCAAGCAATAAGTTCATCGACAGTGCCAGGCAAATGCCTGGCACTGCATACACCGTATTAGTGTTAGAGAAGGGGAGTTTCATCGATATGTCGGTTATCAAGCAGGCGAGCATCGCCAAATTCAAGGGCAAGGATGCGCTGATAGGGATTGTCGGGCTGGGTTACGTAGGCCTGCCCTTGATGCTGCGCTATAACGCGATTGGCTATCGTGTGCTGGGTATCGATATCGATGAAGGCAAGGTTGCCAGCCTGAATGCGGGTAAGAGCTATATCGAGCATATCCCTGCCCAGAGCATCGCTGCCGCCCGAAACAGTGGTTTTGAAGCCACTACCGACTTCAAGCGTGTGGCCGAGTGCGACGCCCTGATCCTCTGCGTGCCGACGCCGCTGAACAAGTACCGCGAACCCGACATGAGCTTCGTCATCAACACGACCGAAGCGATCAAGCCCTACCTGCGTGCTGGCCAGGTCGTGTCGTTGGAGAGCACCACCTATCCAGGCACTACCGAAGAAGAACTGCTGCCGCGTGTTCAGGAAGGTGGCCTGGTCGTGGGCGAAAGCATCTTCCTGGTGTACTCGCCCGAGCGCGAAGATCCGGGTAACCCGAACTTCGAAACCCGTACCATTCCCAAGGTGATCGGCGGCCACACGCCGGCGTGCCTGGAAGTAGGTATCGCCATGTACGAGCAGGCCATCGACCAGGTCGTACCGGTCAGCTCGACCAAGGCTGCAGAGATGACCAAGTTGCTGGAAAACATCCACCGTGCGGTCAACATCGGCCTGGTCAACGAAATGAAGGTCGTCGCTGATCGCATGGGTATCGACATCTTCGAAGTGGTCGATGCCGCGGCTACCAAGCCATTCGGCTTCACCGCCTACTATCCAGGCCCCGGCCTGGGTGGTCACTGCATCCCGATCGACCCCTTCTACCTGACCTGGAAAGCACGTGAGTATGGCCTGCACACGCGTTTCATCGAACTGTCGGGTGAAGTCAACCAGGCCATGCCTGAATATGTTGTGACCAAACTGATGGATGGCCTGAACAACAAGGCCAAGGCGCTCAATGGCAGCAAGGTGCTGGTGTTGGGTATCGCCTACAAGAAGAACGTCGATGACATGCGTGAGTCGCCGTCCGTCGAGATCATGGAGCTGCTGGAAGCCAAGGGTTGCCAGGTTGCCTACAGCGATCCGCACGTGCCGGTGTTCCCGAAGATGCGCGAACATCATTTCGACCTTTCCAGCGTCGCGTTGACCGCAGAGAATCTGGCGGCCTTCGACGCCGTGGTATTGGCCACCGACCACGACAAGTTCGATTACGAACTGATCCGTCAGCATGCCAAGTTGGTCGTCGATAGCCGCGGTAAATACCGTGCACCAGAAGCCCATATCATCAAAGCCTGATGACAGGAGTGTTGCAGTGAAACGTTTTGCCCTCATTGGTGCTGCTGGCTATATCGCGCCACGCCACATGCGTGCCATCAAGGACACCGGCAACGAGCTGGTGTCTGCGTACGATATCAACGACTCGGTCGGTATCATCGATAGCCTGTCGCCACAGAGCGAATTCTTCACCGAGTTCGAGCGCTTCAACGAGCATGCCTGGCGGCTCAAGCGCGACCCAGCCACGGCACTGGACTACGTGTCCGTTTGCTCGCCCAACTACCTGCACCATGCACATATCGCTGCCGGCCTGCGCCTGGGCTGCGATGTGATTTGCGAGAAGCCGCTGGTGCCGACGCCAGAAGTGCTCGATGAGCTGGCACAGGTAGAGCGGGAAACCGGTAAGCGTGTCTACAACATCCTGCAGCTTCGCCACCACCAGGCCATTCTCGACCTCAAGGAAAAAGTCGCCCGCGAACAGCGTGACGGCAAGTACGACGTCGAGCTGACCTACATCACCTCCCGTGGCAAGTGGTACATGGAGAGCTGGAAAGGCGATCCGCGCAAGTCCTACGGTGTTGCCACCAATATCGGCGTGCACTTCTACGACATGCTGCACTTCATCTTCGGCAAGCTGCAGCGCAACGTGGTGCACTTCGCCAACGACTTCAAGGCTGCCGGTTACCTGGAGTACGAGAAGGCACGTGTGCGCTGGTTCCTGTCGATCGATGCCAATGACCTTCCCGAGTCGGTCAAGGGCAAGAAGCCGACTTACCGTTCCATCACCGTGGACGGTGACGAAATGGAGTTCTCCGAAGGCTTCACCGATCTGCACACCACCAGCTACCAGGAAATCCTGGCCGGCCGCGGTTACGGCATCGAAGATGCCCGCCACTGCGTGGAAACGGTGAACACGATTCGTTCGGCGAAGATTGAAGCGCCGATGGATCAGGAAGGTCATCCATTCGTTCACGCGCTGCTGCGCTGATCGATGAGTGACGGGTGGCCGGTATTGGCCACCCGATTCCAGAGACGTTCCTCTACAGGGCCGTGAGTCAACGTGTCAAACGCAAAACCGACAATCCCAGGCGCCGGCTTCCCGGGGCGCTCGCAGAACAGCATCAGACTGGATATCCAGGGCTTGCGCGCGGTCGCGGTGCTGGCCGTTTTGGTCTATCACGCCAACGCAGCCTGGCTGAAGGCCGGTTTCGTCGGTGTTGACGTATTTTTCGTCATTTCGGGTTTCATCATCACGGCGTTGTTGACTGAGCGCGGTGCAAAGGTCGAACTCGGCGCATTCTATGCCAGCCGTATCAAGCGAATCCTGCCCGCTTACCTGGCCATGTTGCTGATTGTCTGCGTCGGGGCGGCGATTTTCTTCCTGCCCGCTGATTTTTCCCTGTTCTTCAAAAGCCTGAAATCATCATTGCTGTTTACCAGTAATCGTTATTTCGCGGATTTTGGCAGTTACTTTGCCCCTCAGGCACATGAACTGCCCTTGCTGCATACCTGGTCGCTGGCCATCGAGATGCAGTTCTATCTGTTCTTCCCGCTGTTAGTCATCCTGTTGCCCCGCGCCTGGCGGTTGCCTGTCTTCGTTGTGGCAGCACTGGCGTTGTTCGGCTGGAGTGGCATTCGCGTGCTTGGTGACAACACCGATGGCGCGCTGTACTTCTCGCTGCTTGCGCGAGTGCCCGAGTTCCTGGTCGGCGCTGCGATCATGCTGGCGCTGCGTGATCGCGAACTGCCATTGCCGGTTTCGGTACTGCTGGGGTTGCTTGGTGCGCTCGTGCTGGGCAGTAGCCTGTGGCTGGTCGACCGCTCCTACTTCCCCGGCTTCTGGTCCATGCTGCCCTGCCTGGGTGCGGGGATGTTGATCGCGGCGCGTCGAGGGCCAGTCAGCAGCCTGCTGGCTTGCGCACCCTTGGTCTGGGTCGGTGGTATTTCGTACTCGTTGTATCTGTGGCATTGGCCGGTTCTGGCGTTCATCCGCTACTACACCGGGGAGTACGTCCTGTCGGGTACGTGGCTTGCGGTGTTCCTGTTGGCCGCGCTATCGCTCGCCTGGCTATCGTACCGGTTTGTCGAGTTGCCGGTCCGGGCATCCGGGCGCATTCGTCGTCAGTTGCCGAAGTGGGCGCTGGCCCTGGGCGTGCTGGTACTTTCGGCGATGGGTGCAAGGTTGCTGAACGAGCGCATGCTGGCACCCTTGCCGGTGGAGATGACAACCTACGCACCCGATGAGCAGATCTGCCACGGTACGTTGGTGGGCGAATGCAAGCGAGGCCGTGCGGATGAACCGGTTTCTGCGCTGGTCATAGGCGACAGCCATGCTGCCCAGCTGAACTTCTTCTTCGATGAAGTGGGCAATGAGCTTGGCACGGCCTACCGCCTGATCAGTTCGAGCAACTGCGTGCCATTCCCGGGCTTCGATGTCGAGCGACTGGCAGGGTGGGCTCAGCCAGGGTGCAAGGCGCAGATGAGCGTGGTCGCGGCTGATCTGCCGAACATGCAGAATGTCGTCATTGCCGGCATGTGGCAATTCCAGGTGCAGAGCCCGGCTTTTCTCGAGGGCTTCGAAGCGTTCCTGCGCAGCGCCAGTCAGCAAGGCAAGGCAATTGTCGTGTTGGCCCAGGTGCCGATGTTTGTTTCGAACCCGCTGCGCCTGCGGCGCTTCCATGAGCTTGGGATGCCCGTGCACGTGGTGGAGAATGACAGCTGGCGGTCGGCGAACGCCACGATCAGGCAGATTGCAAATGGCATCCCGGGCGTGAGCTTCATCGACATGTCCGATGCCGAGCTGTTCAAGCAGGCCCCTTATTACAACGGTTCCTTGATTTACCTGGACAATCACCACCTCAATCAGATGGGCGCGCGTGAGTACGGCCATTTTGCGGCAGGCCAGTTCAGGCAGGTATTCAAACAGTTAATTGCGAACAAGAGCTCTGAGCCATGAACCATTATCAGCATGCCACTGCCATTGTGGATGAAGGCGCGCAGATCGGTAAGGATTCCCGCGTTTGGCATTTCGTACACGTTTGCGGCGGTGCCAGGATCGGTGCTGGCGTTTCCTTGGGCCAGAACGTGTTCGTGGGCAACAAGGTGGTGATCGGCGATCACTGCAAAGTCCAGAACAATGTCTCGGTCTATGACAACGTCACCCTCGAAGAGGGCGTGTTCTGTGGGCCGAGCATGGTGTTCACCAATGTGTACAATCCGCGTTCGCTGATCGAGCGCAAAAGCGAATACCGCAACACGCTGGTACGCAAAGGGGCTACGTTGGGTGCCAACTGCACCATCGTCTGTGGTGTGACCATTGGCGAGTACGCCTTTGTGGGCGCTGGTGCGGTTATCAACAAGGACGTGCCGGCCTACGCCTTGATGGTGGGTGTGCCGGCACGTCAGATCGGCTGGATGAGCGAGTATGGCGAACAGCTGGAACTGCCCCTCGAAGGTCAGGGGCGCGCGGTGTGCGAGCACAGCGGTGCAAACTACGTATTGAATGGCAAGGTGCTCGCCAAGGAGAGCGAACAATGATCGAGTTCATCGATTTGAAGGCCCAGCAGGCCATCATCAAAGACAAGATCGACGCGGGTATCCAGCGCGTCCTGTCCCACGGTCAATATATTCTCGGCCCGGAAGTGGCCGAGCTGGAAGAGCGCCTGGCCGCATTTGTCGGCAGCAAGCACTGCATCAGTTGCGCCAACGGTACCGATGCCTTGCAGATCGTCCAGATGGCGTTCGGCATCGGCCCGGGCGATGAAGTCATCACGCCAGGCTTCACCTACATCGCAACGGCAGAGACCGTTGCGCTGCTGGGCGCCAAGCCGGTCTATGTGGATGTCGACCCACGTACCTACAACCTCGACCCGGCGAAGCTGGAGGCGGCCATCACGCCCCGTACCAAGGCGATCATCCCGGTTTCCCTGTATGGCCAGTGCGCCGACTACGATGCGATCAATGCCATTGCCGCCAAGCACGGTATTCCGGTCATCGAGGATGCCGCGCAGAGCTTCGGCGCCAGTTACAACGGCAAGCGTTCGTGCAACCTGACCACCGTCGCCTGCACCAGCTTCTTCCCGAGCAAGCCCCTGGGCTGCTACGGCGATGGCGGCGCGATCTTCACCAATGACGATGAGCTGGCAAAGGTGCTGCGCCAGATCGCCCGACACGGCCAGGATCGCCGTTATCACCACATCCGTGTTGGGGTGAACAGCCGTCTGGACACCCTGCAGGCGGCGATTCTGCTGCCCAAGCTGGAAATTTTCGAGACCGAGCTGCAACAGCGCCAGCAGGTCGCCGAGCGCTATGCGCAGCTGCTCGAGCAGCAGGGGATTGCCGCGCCATTCATCGCCGAAGGCAACACCTGTGCATGGGCCCAGTACACCGTCCAGGTCGAAGCCCGCGACAGCGTCCAGGAGCAGCTCAAGCAGGCCGGCGTACCAACGGCCGTGCATTACCCGATCCCGCTCAATCAGCAGCCGGCGGTCAAGGACGAGCAGGCCAGCCTGCCAGTCGGTGATGCGATCGCCCGCAAGGTCATGAGCCTGCCGATGCACCCTTATCTTACCGAGACCGACCAGCAAGCTATCTGCGCTGCACTGGCGGCCGCCACCCGTATTTAAAGGAGTACACCCCCGTGAAAGTCCAAGGTTCCAAGATCCTCGTCATCGGTGGCGCAGGTTTCATCGGCAGCTTCGTGGTTTCCGAGCTGCTCAAGGAAGGCGCAGAGCAGGTCGTCATCTACGACAACCTGGCCCGCGGCAAGCTCAGCAATGTCGCCGAGCAGCTGAAAGACCCACGTTGCACCATGTACCCGCACGGTGGCGACATTCGTGAGATCGATCTGCTCAACGATGCCATGAAAGGCATGGATGGCGTCATCCACCTGGCCGCGATGTGGCTGCTGCACTGCAAGGACTTCCCGCGCACCGCGTTCCACGTGAACATCGAAGGCACCTTCAACGTGCTCGAAGCCTGCGTGAACAACAACATCAAGCGCCTGGTCTACTCCTCGTCGGCTTCGGTGTACGGCGACGCCGTGCAGGTGCCGATGACCGAAGACCACCCGTTCAACAACCGCAACTTCTACGGCGCCACCAAGATCGCCGGCGAAGCCATGTGCCATGCCTACCATGACCGCTTCGGCCTGAGCTACGTCGGCCTGCGCTACATGAACGTCTACGGCCCGCACCAGGACCAGACCGCCGCCTACACTGGCGTAATCCCGATCATGCTGAACAAGATCGACGCCAACGAAGGCCCGGTCATCAACGGCGACGGTACCCAGGCTTACGACTTCATCTATGTTGAAGACGTCGCTCGCTGCAACGTCCGCGCCCTGGAATCGGAAGTCACCGACCAGTTCTATAACGTCGGTACCGGCGTGCAGACCAGCATCAAGGAACTGTGCGACACCATCCTCGACCTCAAGCAGTCCGAACTGAAAGTGCAATACCGTCCTTACAGTGCCGATGATGCCCGCCGCATGGTGCAGAACCGCATCGGCTGCCCGAAAAAGGCCACCAACGACCTGGGCTTCACTTACAAGTACGAACTGCGTGAAGGCCTGCAGAAACTGATCGACTGGCGTGCAGAGAACGGGGCGGAGTGAGTTCGATGGAAAAGCGCAATATCGCCATCTCGCTGCCGTGCACTGGTGAAGAAGAGTGGCAGGCCACTCGCGAACCGCTGATGAGCGGCTGGTTGACCCAGGGGCCGAAAGTCGCCGCTTTCGAAAAAGCCTTTGCCGAGCGTCATCAGGTGCCCCACGCCTTGGCGGTCACCTCCTGCACCACCGGCCTGCACCTGGCGCTGGCCGGCCTGGGCATTGGCCCGGGTGACGAGGTAATTGTCCCGGCGTTCACCTGGGTCGCCACCGCCAACGTCGTGCTGTACTGCGGTGCTACCCCGGTATTCATCGACGTCGACCCGCAGACCTTCAACCTCGACCTCGAGCAGGTCAAGGCCAAGGTCAGCGACAAGACCCGCGCAGTGATTGCCGTGCATCTGTTCGGCCGTTGCCTGGACATCGACACCCTGCGTGCCGCGCTGCCGCCGTCGGTGGCCATCGTCGAAGACGCCGCCTGCGCCGCAGGTGCCAGCTGGAAAGGGCGCCCGGCAGGTAGCCTGGGTGATGTCGCTGCATTCTCGTTCCACCCGCGCAAGTCGGTCACCACGGGCGAGGGCGGCATGGTCACCACCGCCAACGCAGAATTGGCCGAACAGATGAACCAGTTGCGCAACCACGGTGCGTCGCTCTCTGAAGAGCAGCGTCACCATGGCCCGCGCCCGTACCTGCTGCCAGAGTTCAACTTGCTCGGCTTCAACTACCGCATGACCGACCTGCAGGGTGCGGTCGGCCTGGTGCAGCTGGCCAAGCTCGACGGCTTCATCGATGAGCGTGAGCAGTGGGCCCAGTACTACTGCGAGCAGCTGGCGGGCATCGAATGGCTGCGCCTGCCGACCGTCCCGGAAGGCGGGCGTCACGGCTGGCAGGCGTTCGTGCTGTATGTCGACCCGGCCAAGGCGCCAATGCCGCGCAACGAGATGATGGAGATCCTCCAGGCCAAGGGTATCGCTACCCGCCCGGGCACCCACGCGGTGCACATGCTGGCGTACTATCGTGACCGTTTCGACCTCAAGCCGGAAGACTTCCCGGCGGCGCGTGACTGCAACGATCACAGCATGGCGATTCCGCTGCACAACCGGATGGTTGCTGAAGACTATGCCTATGTCGTCGAGGCGATTCGCCAATTGGGCTGACAGTCAGGCATATCCCCGGCGGTAGACCGGGGCGCACTATCCGAGGCGGCGGTCCGGGAGCAGGGAGGCTTCCGGACCGCCGCCTTCACGAATTTCAGGAGCAGTAAAACGCATGTGTGGCATCACCGGCCTCATTCATCTCAACAACAACCCGGTTTCCCCGGTTGTCCTGCAGCGCATGACGGATGCAATCGCTCATCGCGGGCCGGATGGCGAAGGGCACTGGATCGAAGGGAATGTCGGGCTGGGGCATCGTCGCCTGGCGATCATCGACCTGTCGCCGGCCGGGCATCAGCCGATTGCCTCGGTGTCCCAGCGTTATGTGATGGCCTACAACGGTGAGGTCTACAACTTCCGTGAGTTGCGTACAGAACTGGAGTCGTTGGGCTATCAGTTCCGCTCCCGCACGGATACCGAGGTTGTCCTCAATGCGTTGATCGCCTGGGGCACGAAAGCCCTCGAGCGCTTCAACGGTATGTTTGGGCTGGCCTTGTGGGACCGTCAGGAGCAGACCTTGCTGCTGGCCCGTGACCGTTATGGCATCAAACCGCTCTACTATTCGTTGCAGGGCCAGACCCTGGCCTTTGGCTCCGAGCAGAAGGCGATTCTCGCCATCCCCGAATTCAAGCGCAGCCTCGACAAGGAAGCGCTGCTCGAATATTTCACGTTCCAGAACATCTTCACCGATAAGACGCTGCTCAACGATGTGAAGCTGATGCCGGCCGGGCACTATGCCGTGCTGGATCTCAAGCGCAAGTCGCCGCAACTGGAGATGACCCAGTACTGGGACTTCGACTTCCGTGAGCCAGAGCATGACATCAGCGATGAGGAGTATCGCGAAGAGCTCGACCGCCTGTTCAAACAAGCGGTCAATCGTCAGCTGGTCACCGATGTGGAACTTGGCAGCTACCTCAGCGGCGGCATGGATTCGGGGTCCATCACGGCCCTGGCAGCGCGCTCCTACCCGTACATGAAAACGTTCACCTGTGGTTTCGACCTGAACTCGGCTTCCGGCATCGAGATGAACTTCGATGAGCGCAGCAAAGCGGAGTACATGTCTTACCACTTCAAGACTGAACATTATGAAATGGTGCTCAAGGCTGGGGACATGGAGCGGGTGTTGCCCAAGTTGGCTTGGCACCTGGAAGAGCCGCGGGTCGGTCAGAGCTACCCCAACTACTATGCCGCACAGCTGGCTTCGAAGTTCGTCAAGGTCGTGATGTCTGGCGCAGGTGGTGACGAGCTGTTCGGTGGCTATCCCTGGCGTTACTACCGTGCCGTGGTCAATGACGACTTCGAGCATTACATCGACAAGTATTATCAGTTCTGGCAGCGACTGATCCCCAACAGCGAAATCAAGCAGGTATTCGCCCCGATCTGGGGGGATGTGAAGCATGTGTGGACACGCGATATTTTCCGTGATGTGTTCAAGCACCATGCCGATAACCTCTACTCCCCCGAGGATTACATCAACCACTCGCTGTATTTCGAGGCCAAGACATTCCTGCATGGCCTGCTGGTGGTGGAAGACAAGCTCAGCATGGCTCACGGCCTGGAGAGCAGGGTGCCGTTCCTTGACAACGACCTGGTGGATTTCACCATGCGTTGCCCGGTGCGCCTGAAGCTCAACAATCTCGCGGACGTCGTGCGGCTGAATGAAAACGAGCCGGGGCGCAAGGCCAGCAAGTACTTTGAGAAAACCAACGACGGCAAGCAGATCTTGCGGGATGTCATGGGGCGTTATATTCCCCAGGATATTTCCAAGGCCGACAAACAAGGCTTTTCGGCGCCGGATGCCAGTTGGTTCAAAGGCGATAGCATCGAGTTCGTCAAGAACCGCCTGTTGTCTTCCGATCACGGCATATACGAGTATCTGGACAAAGGCTCGGTTACCAAGTTGCTCAACGAGCATTTGTCTGGCCAGAACAACCGGCGTTTGCTGATCTGGTCGCTGCTTAGCTTCGACGCTTATTTGAAGGGTTTCCACGCATGATCAATGTAGTCGTTCTCGGTGGGCATGGTGATGGCCTGGTTGCAGCGGGTGTCATTCATGACATGGCTCAGGCCGGCATCGCCATCCGTCTTGCTGGTTATCTGAATGACGCGCTGTCGGTGGGTGATCTGATTCACGGAGCACCAGTGCTCGGTGGTACCCGCGATTGGCGAACGCTGGATGACTCGCATGTCTTTCACGTGTGTTTGCACAAGGTTGGCCAGATGCGTCAGCGCAGCGAGCTGATTGAATCGTTCGCGATTCCGGACGAGCGCCTGGTGAGCCTGATTCATCCAACCGCCACCATTGCCTCGGATGTGATCATCCAGCCAGGGGCCCTGATCGCCTCCCATGTGACCTGCCAGCCGGGTACAAAGATCGGGCGTTATGCCACGGTTCGCGCGGGAGCAAACCTTGGGCATGACACGGTGATGGAAGATTTCGCCTACCTTGGCCCAAATGCCACGTTGTGTGGGTGCGCGCGGTTGTTGCGGGGCGCTCATGCTGGGCCGAACAGCGTGGTGATCGATGGGCTGCAGGTGGGGGCGTTCAGTGTCCTGGCGGCGGGCGCGGCAGTGATGCGCAATACCGAAACAGACTCTGTATGGATGGGCAACCCGGCCAGGTGTGTACGATGATCAATCTGGATTTTGAGTTCAAAGGTGAGCGCAACTACATCCAAGGCGGCGATATCTTCAACGGCGTGGAGGGGCTCGCCAGAGAAATGTTCAGCGATGGATTCGTTTCGCTTCTCGTATTTCGAAATCTGACCCGGCGCCATTGTGTGCTTGCATTCGAAAGTCAGACTTCCATGCAGGTAGTGGCGACGGGGAATATTTCGACCGCGGATGGGCAGCGACACGGTTTCTGGTTGTATGAGCGAGACGAAGAAGTTATCGGGCGTTATCCTTTCGATGAGGAGGCTGTGCTGAGCACCTCCAGCCTGAAGCCCGAGGAGAAGTTGATCAGCATGCAGTCCGGCGATTCGGTTACGCCGATTGAATACGTGATTGCGCTGACAAAGAGACTGAGTTATGCGTTGGCCCCGAATATCGATGGGAAGTGGTTGTTCGGTCAGCTCAATCTGGATCAGCCGCTCGTTCCCGCTGGTATCATCAAGATTGTGCAGAAATCTATTTTGCACGGGCGAATGAGCGTTAATGAAATCTGGTTGGACGATGTAATGGTCGGAACTATTCGCTTCATCGTTGGAAAACCCTGAATGATCGGCATCAAGAGCATTGCCAGTTATGTGCCTGAAGGTGCGCTAGACAATGTCGAGCAGGCCGTACGGTTCGATAAGTCGGCCGACTTCATCGAAAACAAGGTCGGCGCCCTTCGCCTTCCCAGAAAGGCGGCTGATCAGGAAACGTCCGATCTTGCCGTGCAAGCGGTCGAGAATCTGTTGGCGCGCAATCCACAGCTAAGCCGTGAGCAGATCGATGCGATTGTCGTGGTCACGCAGAATGGTGATGGTGCTGGCCTGCCACATACAGCCGCTATCGTTCAGGCGAAGCTGGGGCTGGAAACCCGGGTCGCCGCGTTTGATCTTTCCCTGGGCTGCTCTGGTTATGTGTATGGCCTCTACATGCTGGCGGGCTTCATGCGCCAGGTCGGCCTGCACAATGGTGTACTGGTCACGGCTGACCCTTATTCGAAGATCATCGACGATAACGACGCCGTGACGGCGATGCTGTTTGGTGACGCTGCGACTGCCACCTGGTTGGCAGAGGACGCTGCCTGGCAGCTGGGGGCCATGAGTTTCGGTACGGATGGCCGGGGCCGGGAAAGTCTCTGTGTCGAGAACGACGTACTGCATATGGATGGTCGAGCCGTATTCAACTTTGCCGCGACGCGGATACCTGCCGAGATCAAGGCGCTGTTGACGCAGGCCGGGTGGCAGGCGGACGACGTGGACGCGTATTGCCTGCATCAAGGCAGTTACGCAATTATCGATACGATCAGTAAGCGCTTTCCTGAAGTGTCGGATCGGTTTGTAAAAGACATTCAACAGGTTGGAAATACAGTGTCTTCAAGTATTCCGCTGTTGCTGGAGCACCGCCTTGACCAGGCAGGGTGGCAGAAGGTGCTGGTGTCTGGCTTCGGGGTCGGGTTGTCATGGGCAACCGCATTATTGACAAAAAAGAGTGATAAGTGATGAACGCAGATAAAGTTAAAGAGCTGTTGAAAGAGGCCGGTGTGAGTGTTGATGTGTCGACCATCACTGATAATGATCAGTCGTTGCGTGAAGTCTATGGGCTGGACAGCCTCGACATGTTTAATGTTTTGCTCGAGATTCAGGCCTACACGGGGCGTGAGGTTCCGGAGTCTGATATCGAGGGTCTGCGTACAGTCAATGATTTTGTTGCATATTTTTCCAAGTAAAAAGCTGGAATGCCATGAACGTTTGTACTCGCTGTATTTACGACGAAAAAGTATCCAATATAAGCTTTGACCACGAAGGCGTGTGTAACTATTGCCGTCAGCTGGAGAAATTGACAGTCGACTACGGTACCGGTGGCGAGCGAGGCGCACGCAAGATTGACGACATCGTGGCAGCGATCAAACGCGATGGCAAAGGCAAGCAGTACGACTGTGTCATTGGCGTCAGTGGCGGAACGGATTCATCTTATTTGCTGGTGTGGGCAAAGAAAGTGGGCCTTCGCCCTTTGGCGGTGCATTACGACAATACCTGGAACTCGGCAATCGCGACGCAGAATATCTATAAGGTCTTGAGTGCCTTGGATATCGACCTGTACACGCATGTTCTCGATAACAAGGAAGCGGATGACTTGCTGCGTTCCTTCATTGTTTCAGGTATTCCTAGCATTGATGCGCCTACAGATCTGGCGCTGGCTGAGGTGATGTATCGCGCGGCGGCAAAGTATCGAGTGAAGTACATCCTCGAGGGTCACTCCTTTGTAACTGAAGGTATTTCACCTGTAGGCAGTCACTATTTTGATGGTGGCCTTATCCGGTCTGTGCATCAGCGTTTCGGTCGGCGCGCGATGAAAACCTACCCCTTGATGACATTCTGGCGTTTCGTCTGGTGGGTGTGCTGCGCGCGTATCCAGAAAGTCAGGCCATTCTGGTATTTGGATTACTCCAAGGAAGTGGCGCAGGACTACTTACAGAAGCAGTTCGGTTGGACCTACTACGGTGGTCACCACCTGGAAAACAGGATTACTTCGTTCAGTCACACGTATTACTCGCCAGTGAAATACAAGCGTGATTTTCGCAATCTGACCTTGGGTGCGTTGGCGCGTAATGGCAAGATGCCGCGAGAAGAAGCGATGGCGATATACGCTCGCCCGCCCGCTTACGACCCTGACCTTATCGATTATGTGAAAAAGCGTTTGGGTTTCTCCGATAGCGACTTCGATGAAATCATGCAAGCACCGCCAAGGCAGTGGTGGGAGTTTCGTACCTACAAGAAACGCTTCGAACGTTGCCGGTTCTTGTTCAAGATGTTGGCCGAAAAAAACCTGGTGCCCATGAGTTTTTATTTGAAATATTGCTTCCCGATCAAGGGTGCCAAAAAATGATTGTGATCGTCGATTATGGTGTTGGCAACTCGCGCTCCATAAAAAATATGTTCAAGCGTATTGGCGCTGACACGGTGGTTTCTCAGGATATCGCGGTGATCGAGCAGGCGGACAAGTTGCTGCTTCCGGGGGTGGGCGCATTCGACCCGGCCATGCAGGCCATTCATGATCGTGGTCTGTACGATGTTCTACAGCACAAGGCAGTGGTGGAAAAGGTGCCGGTGTTGGGCATATGCCTTGGTATGCAGCTGCTTGGGCTTGGCAGCGAAGAAGGCCAGTTGCCCGGGCTTGGTTGGGTCGATATGCGAGCACGCAAGTTTCCGCCCATGGAAGGGTTGAAGGTGCCGCACATGGGCTGGAACCGGGTGTATCCAACCGGAAACGGTAACTTGCACTGTCCCGACGAGCAGGCACGTTTCTACTTTGTTCACTCCTACTATGTGCAGACCGAGGACCGCTCGCATGCGGTCATGACGGCAACGCACGGCATCGAGTTCGACGCCGTTGTTCAGTGCGGCAACGTCTACGGCGCCCAGTTCCATCCAGAGAAAAGCCATCGGTTCGGCATGGGGCTTCTTGAGTCCTTCATGAGGTTGTAATGCTTAGAAAACGAGTGATACCAACGTTGCTGGTCCAGGACGGAAGCCTGGTAAAAACCAGGCATTTCAAGAGCCCTGTCTATGTTGGCGATCCGTGCAACACGGCACGCATTTTCAATGAGTTCGAAGTGGATGAACTCATTGTGCTGGATATTGGTACTGGTCAGGTGGAAGAGCCGATTAATTATCGCCTGCTCGAAGAATTGGCCAGCGAGTGTTTTATGCCTCTGGGCTACGGCGGCAGAATCACGAATATTGACCAGGCAGCACGAATTTTCGACCTGGGCTACGAGAAAGTTTCCGTCAATACCGCTGCACTTGAGAATCCCGAACTGATAAGCGACCTGGCTCGAAAATTCGGTACCCAGGCGGTCGTCATTTCGATTGATGTCAACAAAGACCTGTTTGGCCACCCTCAGGTGCGCTGGAAGGGCCACCGTGGCAAATATCAGCAGACACCGATTGAATGGGCTTCAAAGGCTTGTGAGTTGGGCGCGGGAGAGATCCTCTTCACCTCGGTGGAGCGCGAAGGCTCCTGGCAAGGTCTGGATCTGGAACTGCTGAGATCTTTGGTCGCCCATGTGAGCGTGCCGGTGATTGCTCACGGCGGTGCCGGTAGCAACGCACATATACAACAGGCATTCGACCTGGGTGTAGATGCCGTGGCCTTGGGCAGCATGGTGGTATTCCAGAAACAGGGTAGCGGTGTATTGGTTCATTACGAAGGGAATCTGCTTCATGATTAAGTTGGCATTGTCGAGATGCATTGCATTGCTCATGTGGCCCTGCTTTCTCGGCGTTGCATTTGTCTACGCGCTCTGGTTGCGCAGGCAGCCTGCGCCAACGCCCGGTAAAGAGCGCCTGGTTTTTGGTACTACGCCGATTCTGAACTTGATGTACTGGTCTGCGGCGCTGCGTGCTCATGGTTATGACACGCATACATTGGTCAATGGTTTTTACTCAAAAATCAACAAGCGTTCCGACTGGGATAGCTTGCTGGATGAGCGCTTCGGTCATCTGCCCGCGCGCTTCAGAAAGTTTGCCGCTTTTCTGTGGGCGTTGGGCCGTTTCGATGTGTTCTTTATTTCCTTCGATGGTTTTTTATTGGGCGGCACACGTTTCCAGTTTTTGGAATCGGCAATCATGCGTTTGGCACGCAAGAAAACGATCGTCACGCCGTACGGTGGCGATGCCTATGTGTATCGTAATATTCGGTCGTTGTCGCTGCTGCATTGCCTCATGATCAGCTACCCCGCTGCGGCGAAAGCGCAGGACGCCATCGAGGCCCGGGTCAGGCACTGGACCCGCATGGCGGATGCTGTGGTAATCGGCAACATGGGGCCGGATGGCTTTGGTCGCTGGGATGTGCTGACGCCCAGCGCTTTGCATATCGATACAGACAAATGGGTGGCTTCCAGCGAGCGGCGCAAGCTGCCCGGTGACCCAGTGGTGATCGGCCATATGCCCAATCACCGCGGGGTGAAAGGCACGGAGTTTCTAATTAGTGCCGTCGAGCAATTGAAGGCTGAAGGGTGCAACGTCGAGTTGCTACTGATCGAGGGGCGGCAGAACGAAGAAGTTCGCATGCTCATGCAGACTCAGGTCGACATTCTGGTCGAAGACCTCAACATGACCGGCTACGGGCTGACCGGGTTGGAAGGTATGGCCTGCTCGTTGCCGGTCATCTCGAATTTCGAGAATGACGCGACATTGACGCATTTCCGTCGCTGGTCGTACCTCTCGGAGTGCCCAATCGTTTCGGGTTGCCCGGAGAATATCTATCAGTTGCTCAAACGCTTGGTGAACGACTCGGCCTTGCGCAGCGAGCTAGGTCGGGCAGGGCGTGAATACGTCGAAAAGTACCATAGCTATCATGCGGCGCATTACCTGTTCAGCCGTGTCATCGACTACGTTTATGGTCGTCGTGAGCACGCAGATATGATCAACCTGTTCCACCCGATTATCGGCGAACATGGCCGCCAGGAAAAAATCGCGCACCCACTGAAAAACAATAGGCTGCCGGATTGATATGAGGGGCTCGATCTGGAATACATTGATGAAAGACTCCGCCATTTATGGCGGGGCTGACTTTTTATCAAAGGTCCTCAGCTTCATGTTCTTCCCGCTGATCGCTCGCTACATCAGCGTGGTTGAGTTCGGTGCAATGGAGCTGATATTCACGGTTATTGGCTTGCTGGGCGTGGTCGTCAATATCGGGCTGAATAATGCGGTGCAGCGCTTTTACTGGGACAAGGACACCTTGGAGTCCGCGCGTCCGGTGATCGTTTCCAGCGCGCTGCTGGTGCAAGTGTTGTCCGGCGTCGTGGTCACTGTGCTGGCGGGGGCGCTTGTACTTTTGTACGGTGTCAGCTTTGGCTGGCAGGGGCAGCCATTCGATGGGCGTGTGTTGCTGTACGCATTGGTGTTTATGGCTGCCTCGCAGTGGATTCAGTTTGCATTGGATGTTGTGCGGCTGCATTTCAAGCCTTGGCGCTTTTTTGCCCTGTCCATCCTTTTCCGCGTCTGTGGTTTGCTGCTCGCAGCCTGGTTGGTGATTGAGGTAGGGGCAAGGCTGGATGGGATTCTGGGTGCCCAGGCGCTGGTGGCGGTGCTGGTCCTTCCGCTCGCCTTGATGCTCATCTCCAAGGACCTTGTGCTCAGCTTCAGTCGCACATGGATCAAAGCACTGGTTTCATACGGCTATCCGTACATTTTTGCCGCTTTTGCCTACTGGATATTTGGGGCGATTGATCGCTGGATGCTGGCATCCATGTCGTCGGTTGAAGAAGTTGGCGTGTACTCGGTCGCGTTTCGCTTTTCGTCCATCGTGCTGTTCGTCTCCATGGCATTCGGGCAGGCTTGGAGCCCGGTAGCGATGAAGATTCGGACAGAGAATCCTGAACGTTATCGACGTATCTTCGCCAACGTGTTGCTGATTTTATTCATGGTGATGGCTTTGGTCGGCGGAAGTATCTCACTGTTCGCAGGTGAAGGTATCGGCCTGTTGTTGCCCGCCGAATATCACGACAGTGCCATCGTACTCATTCCGCTGTGCCTGGGCGTAGTCCTTCAGGCTACCCAGCAGGTTACCGCTGTCGGTATATCAATCGAGCGCAAGAGCCACCTGATCGCCAAGATTTCCTGGTGCGCGGTGGGGGTCAATGTGCTGCTCAACCTCTGGTTGATTCCTTCCTTTGGTGCGCAGGGGGCCGCTTGGGCCACGGCGGTCACTTACCTGTTCATTACTGCCACCTATCTGGCATTCACTCAGCACCTGCACCCGCTGGAAGTTTCCTGGAGCAGGTTGATTGCTGGGAGCATTGGCGTAGTCGCCTTGTTCTGTGTGGCAATCGTGACCTGTCAGACTGAACTGCAGTTTTCCGTTATCATGCTGAAACTCTTCGCGCTGGCCGTGTTCTGCGGCGTCGGTGCTTTTGTTTTGCCCCTTAAAAAAGTGCTCTCATGAAAAAGCAGCTACGTATCCTGATCACAGGAGCGGCCGGCTTGCTCGGCTCGCAGGCTATCAGGTTCTTCAGCCAGAACCATGACGTCCACGCGATTGTGCATAACCCGGTCGCTGAGCCAATCGACGGGGTGACCTATCACTCGGTTGACCTGTCTTCCGATTTCGATGCATCCGGGTTGCCGGGCCAGATCGATGCGGTGCTGCACCTGGCGCAATCATCGAAGTTTCGCGATTTCCCGGCCCAAGCGCTGGATGTGTTCAATGTGAACGTCGCGGCATTAGCGAAGCTGCTGGATTATGCGCGGCTGGCTAATTGTCAGAAGTTTATCTATGCCTCATCCGGCGGTGTCTACCAGAGCGGTTTGCCGGTGGTGCATGAAAATTCGCCCATCACCTCGCACGGTGAATTGGGGTATTACCTGGCCAGCAAGTTGTGTGGTGAGGTGCTGGTGCAGAACTACTCGTCCATCATGGACGTCGCGGTACTGAGGTTTTTCTTCATCTATGGCGAACAGCAACGGCGTTCAATGTTGTTGCCGCGGTTGGTGGATAACGTCATGGCAGGCCGCCCGGTTCAGCTTCAGGGGGAGGATGGCCTGGTGATCAACCCCGTCCATGTTTCTGATGCGGTGCGGGCGTTGGAGACCATACTGCAAGCGCCGGGCAGTGCCACGTTCAACGTGGCGGGTGGCGAGGAGGTATCGATTGCTGCAATATGCCGGCAAATTGGCGCGGCGCTTGGGAAACAGCCCGTGTTCGAACGAAGCTCGGCAGAAGCCGGTCGCCTGGTCGCCAATATCAGTGCCTTGCAAGCGTTGGGCTGGAGCCCTGAAGTCAGTATTGAGCAGGGATTGAAAGACCTCATTCCATGAAAAAGATAAAAGTACTGCACGCCCCTACCGCCGTTGGTGGAAATCCGCCTGCGTTGAGCAAGGCATTGCGCAAGCAGGGCATTGACAGTGAGTGCTGCATCATTAGCCAGAACTACCTTGCCTATGAGGTTGATCGGGTGCTGGTGCCCGCTGGTGCACGGTTTCTGCAGTGTGAGTTAAAGCGTTTCAAGTTTATTCTTGAGTGCCTCTTCAAGTACGACATCATTCACTATAATGCTGGTACAACGATCGCTACTGCCAATATCATTGAGTGGCCTGGTAAAAAAAATAGTGTTTCGTCACTGAAGCGATTTGTCTATTCCGCGTACCTGCGTGGGCTGCAGTATTTCGAAGTTTCGCTGTTTAGGTTGTTCCGTAAAAAATTGTTTCTCACTTATCAGGGGGATGACGCTCGGCAAGGTCAATACTGTCTTGACCACTACTCAGTGAGCATAGCCACGCAGGTTGACGATTCTTACTACTCTGCGAAAACCGACGCGTTCAAGCAAAAAAATATTGCTTACCTATCTCGGCGCTGCCAGCAAGTCTATGCACTCAATCCAGATCTGCTGAATGTATTGCCTGCTGCGACGAAATTTATCCCATATTCCCACGTTTTTTTCGATGAGTGGCCAGCATCATTTGAAAAAATATTGGAAAAAAGACCCTTGAGAATCGTTCATGCGCCAACCAATCGGCGTGTAAAGGGTACCGATCTCATTATCGAAGCGCTGAACAGCTTGAGTGAAGAGGGACTGGAGTTTGAACTGGTTCTTGTTGAAGGGCTCTCTCAGGCTGAAGCCAGGAAATGTTATGAACAAGCCGATGTGCTGATCGACCAAATTTTTGCAGGTTGGTATGGTGGCTTGGCTGTTGAATTGATGGCTTTGGGAAAACCAGTGCTAGTGTATTTGCGGGATGAAGACCTTCACTTTATTCCGGATGCCATGCGCGAGGAGCTGCCATTTATTCGCGTGACACCCGCGTCGTTGAAAGAGGTGTTGCGCGAGGTGATCTTGACACCTCGGGAAGAGTTGCTGGAACGGGCAAAGAATAGCCGTGCATTTGTGGAAAAGTGGCATGATCCCGAACGTATAGCCAGGCTCATTTCTCAAGACTACGCTGATTCTTTTAATGGTCGTTGAAGTCGGTGCATTCGAAAAATATGAAAACTGTATTGCTGCTAAGTTTTTCGAATTTGATTCGAGATCCGAGGGTCCATCGCCATGGTGTTTGCCTTGCTGAAACGTTTCGAGTTGTAACGGCCGGCTACGGAGGTGCGCCTTCCTATGCTTCCGAGCACATTGAGATTCCTTCTCCTCGCCAGTCAGGTCTGTTCAAGAAGCTGTTGAAGGCCGTGTTTCTGTTCCTTAGGATTTACGCGCCAGTCTATTGGCTTGACGACGACAAGCGTAGGGCGCGGGCCCTCTTGAAAGATAGGCAATACGATGTAATTGTCGCCAATGATGCCTCTTCGCTGCCCGTAGCGTTCTCCGTTAGTGGTAAGCAAACACCCGTCCTCGCCGACATGCATGAGTTTGCACCTGGCGAACAGTTAGAGGGTTGGAAGTGGAATTTTTTCTGGAAAGGATATCCGGAATATTTGTGCCGGCGATATCTGATAAAAGCTAAGAAGGTTGTTACGGTTTGCGAATCGATTGCCGAGCTTTATCAGGCTGAATTTCTGGGTGAGCGGCCCGGGGTGCTGATGAATTGTCCGTCGTATATCGATGCTCGTCCGCGTCCACTTCATGCGCAGATCAAATTGGTTCATCACGGATTGGGTTGTCCAAGCCGGAAGCTGGAGTTGATGGCTGAGGCGGCATTGTTACTTGATGAGCGCTTTGTATTCGAGTTTATGCTGGTGGAGTCGAATAAAGCCTATTGTGATAGCCTCAAGGCCAAGTACTCCGGGGCGAAGATCACCTTTCGCGAGCCGGTACCAATGACGGAGATCGCCAAGGTCCTCAACGAAGACTATGACATGGGGGTGTTTCTTCTTGAGCCGGAGGCAGTCAATTACAAGTACGCACTGCCTAACAAATTATTCGAGTTCATCCAGGCGCGGCTTGCTGTCGCAATTTCGCCAAGCGTTGAGATGGCCGCGCTGGTCAGTGCGACGGGGGTGGGTGTAATTGCCGAAGACTTCACCTCGATTTCGCTGGCGAGGGCGATCAACGCCTTGGATAATGACCAGATCATGGCGATGAAAGAAGCATCCTCCGTAGCAGCCCAGCGCTATTCGTCTGAGGCCGTATATCGTGATTTCAAGCGTCTGGTAGACGCCGTAGCAGGTTGACTATTTATGTGTGGAATTCTGGGTGGTGCTTGGTTTGGTGGTTCTGAAGTTCCGCTGAATCGGGTAGACGATGCGATACACGCACTACGTTTTCGCGGGCCCAATGACAATGGCAAGGAGCTCTACTCCCATGGCACCACCAAGGTAGCTCTGGGACATACGCGTCTTTCGATCATTGACTTGTCGTCGGGCGGCCATCAACCGATGAGCACGCCCGACTACGCGATGTCAATCGTCTTCAATGGTGAGATCTACAACTATCGTGAATTGCGTGCTGAGTTGCAGGGCATGGGCCTGGTGTTCCGATCCGACTCGGACACTGAAGTGCTGCTGGCTGCCTGGAAGACCTGGGGTGTGGCCTGTCTGAAACGACTTGTCGGCATGTTCGCCTTTGTGGTCTTTGATCACGTTCGCGGCACATTGACCTGTGTGCGCGATGCATTTGGCATTAAACCTTTTTTCTACGCGGTGGAGGATGGCAACTTCCTTTTCGCCTCTGAACTGACCGCCGTCAAAGCGATGAAGGCACATAAGGTACGTCTGGATTGGCAGCGAGCCTATGACTACCTGGTGCATGGCGACTATGACAGCAATTCTTCTACTTTCTTCGAAGATGTCTCGCACCTGCTGCCGGGCCACATTTTGACGCTCGACCTCAGCACTGGCGAGCTCAGTGAACCAGCATGCTGGTGGACGCCAACAATCACGGAGCGCAAGGACCTGAGTTTCGACGAAGCCGCCGAACAGGTCAGAGAGCAGTTCCTGTCCAACATTCGCCTGCACCTGCGCAGTGACGTGGCGCTGGGGGCGGCGCTTTCTGGAGGCATCGACTCTTCTGCCGTGGTTTGCGCGATGCGGCACGTGGAGCCAGACCTGCCAATCAATACCTTCAGCTACATCGCTCGCGGGAGTGAGGTAAGCGAGGAAGTATGGGTCGATCGAGTCAACGAGCATGTAGGTGCTGTTGCACATAAGGTGGTCGTCAGTGCCGACGAACTTGCTCGCGATCTCGATTCGATGATCCTTGCGCAGGGAGAGCCTTTTGGCAGCACCAGCATCTATGCGCAATATCGGGTATTCCAACTCGCTCGCGAGCAGGGTGTCACCGTAACGCTGGACGGTCAGGGTGCGGACGAGATGCTGGCTGGTTACAGTGGTTATCCTGGCCAGCGGTTGCGTAGCTTGTTGGAAAAGGGGCGCCTGGGCGAAGCCTGGAGCTTCCTCAATGAATGGGCTCAATGGCCTGGGCGCGACCGCATGGCCGGAGCCAAGCGCGCTGTGGCTGAAATGACCCAAGGCTCTTTGTACCAGGCATTGCGCTCGCTGAATGGAATGAACGCCCTACCGGGTTGGATCAACGCTGAACCGCTGGTCGAGCGAGGCATCATCCAGCAGTTCCCGCATCAACGCGCCACGGTGAACCAGTCCGGACGTCGGGTGATGGCCGAGCTCGGCTTGTCGCTGACCCGACGCGGACTGCCAGGGCTTCTTCGCCACGGCGATCGTAACTCCATGCGGTTTTCGGTGGAGAGTCGCGTGCCGTTCCTTACTTTGGATATGGTCGATCTGTTGCTTTCTATGCCGGAGTCCTATCTGATTTCTCCCAAGGGCGAGACGAAATCAGTATTTCGAGCTGCGATGCGCGGTATAGTGCCCGACGATGTACTGGACCGTCGGGACAAGATTGGCTTCGCCACCCCAGAGCAAGTACTGCTTGCATCAATGATCGATACCATTCGCGGTTGGTTGACGACGGACTTGCACTTGCCGTTCTTCAATCAGGCCGAGGCGCTTGTTGAGTTCGAGTTGATCATGGCAGGTAAGAAGCCATTTTCCTGGCAGGTCTGGCGATGGATCAACTTCTGCCGCTGGCATGAGCACTTTATCGCTTGAGTTTGGATTAAGGTTTTATTTTGAAAAGCGTGTTGATCATCTCTTTCTCGGTTATCCAGAGCGATCCTCGGGTGATGCGCCAGACGCACCTTCTCAAGGGGGATTACCAGGTCACAATTGCCGGTTATGGCTCGAAGCCGGATGTAAGGGCCGATTTCGTTCAGCTGCAGAAAGGCCCTGCTAGCCTGCTGAAAAAGGCCTACTGGGCCGGCAAATTGTTGATCGGTGCTTTTGACAGTTACTACTGGAATCAGGAGCAGGTCCAGAGTGCCGTGCGCCTTCTGGGCGGCAAGCGCTTCGACCTGGTCATCGCCAATGATGTGTCCAGTGCGCCACTGGCGTTCAGGCTGGCGGGCGAGGCACCGGTCATGGTCGACGCGCACGAGTACTCCCCCCGCGAGTTTGAGGACAAGCGCTTGTGGCGCATGCTGTTCGGTCGCTACATCAATGACCTCTGCGCCCGCTACCTGCCACGTGCGGCCTCGATGACCACGGTCTGCCGTGGGATTGCCGATGAGTACTCGCGTGTTTACGGGGTCAGGCCCCTGGTGATCCACAACGCGCCTGTTCATCAGTGCCTGGCGCCGACTCCGGTGGTGGAAGGGCGCATCCGCCTTATCCACCATGGTGCCGCCATTCGCTCGCGTCACCTCGCCGTGATGATCGAGATGATGGGCTACCTGGATCAGCGTTTCAGCCTGGATTTCATGCTGATGGACAGCGACTCGGCCTACCTGTTGGAGTTGCGCGAAGCGGCGAAGGGCGATCCGCGCATTCGATTCATCCCGCCTGTGCCGATGCCTGAAATCTGCCTGCACCTCAATGGCTATGACATTGGGGTGTTCTTGCTGCCGCCCGTCAACTTCAACTACGAGCATGCGCTACCCAACAAGTTCTTCGAGTTCGTGCAGGCTTGCCTGGGCGTAGCGATCGGCCCTTCGCCAGAAATGGCGAACCTTTTGCGGGCCTATGAGTGTGGGGTCGTCGCCGAATCCTTTGCCGCCAGGTCTCTTGCCGCGTCGCTGCAGCAACTGGATACCGAGGCTGTGACGGCCTTCAAGCAGGCTTCCCATGCCGCCGCAGCCGAGTTGAATTATGAACACGACGGTGAACGACTGTTGTCGGAAGTGGCACGCTTGGTCTGAAACCGCGTGCATGAGCGGCAAAGCAATGAAAGCAGGCGCCGAAATCTGCAGGTTTCGGCGCGCAGGCTCGCGAAGGAGCGGCATTTGAGGGGGAAGGCATGAAGGTGCTGTTTCTGCACCCGGCGGGCGCCTTTGGTGGCGCCTCCAAAAGTTTGATCGAGCTGTTCACCTGCCTGAGATCGATGGGCGTTCAGGGGACCGTGCTGACCCCGGGGGGGAGCGCCGTACCGGCATTCTCCAAGGCCGGCATGTCTGTTCGAACCGTCAAGGGGCTTAGCCAGTTCGACAATACCCGTTACGGTCATTATCGCCGGTTGCGCTGGATCATTCTGCTGCGGGAACTGCTACTGCTGCCGTTCTCGCTGGTAGCAATCTGGCGCTTGCGCCGCGAGCGATTCGATCTGCTGCATGTCAACGAAATCACGCTGCTGCCGCTAGCCCTGCTGGCCAAGCGTTTGCTGCGGGTTCCAATGGTAGTTCACGTACGCTCACTGCAACGGGCACCGGGGTCGGATCTGCGTACCCGGGTCATCAACAGCTGGCTGCATCGCTTCGCCGACGCTGTGGTTGCCATCGACCATACCGTGGCGGCGACGCTGGACCCGTGCTTGCCGGTCACGGTGGTGCACAATGGCCTGGGTATCCATGGCCCTGTCGCTGGCCCTGTTGCGCGCGCAGCCGCGCAGCCCGTTAGCGTGGGGTTCCTTGGGGTGTTGATTGCCCTCAAGGGGGTCTACGAGCTGGTGGAGGCCATGCGCATACTCAAGCAACGGGGCGTCAGGCTGCAGTGCCTCATCGCTGGTGAGAATGCTCGAGAGCTGTCAGGGCTCAAGGCATGGGTGCTCGCGCGGTTGGGTTTTGCCCGTGATGTGCGGGCTGACCTCGAGCGTCTTGTCGAGCAGCATGGGCTGCATGAGCATATCCGGCTGCTGGGCTTCGTGGGGGATGTGCGGACCCTCTATCCGCAGCTCGACATCCTGTGTTTCCCATCGCATCTGGATGCGGCCGGCCGGCCGGTTTTCGAGGCGGCGTTCTACTCGATACCCAGTGTGGTGGCGGTCGCCAACCCAGTGGAGGACGCAATCATCCACGAAGTGACCGGCCTGGCCATTGCCCGGCCCGACCCTGAATTACTGGCCGATGCCTTGCAACGCCTGGTCGAAGACGAGGCGCTTCGCCTGACCTTGGGGCGCCAGGCTCGGCAGTGGGCCCAGGACAACTTCGCGATACAGCCCAATGCCGAGCGAGTGCATCAGTTGTACCTGCAACTCGTGTCATGCCCTTCGAGCCCGGAACCGGACAAAAGTAAATGACAGATATCGATTGCATGGTCATAGGCGCTGGTGTCATCGGCCTGGCCTGCGCCGCGCAGATGGCCCGTGATGGCAACAGCGTGATGCTGGTGGAGCAGGAGTGCCGAATTGGCGACCACACCTCCAGCCGCAACTCCGAAGTCATCCACGCCGGCATCTACTATGCACCTGGGTCGCTGAAGGCGCGCCTGTGTGTCGAAGGGCGCGAACTGCTTTACCGCTGGTGCGAGGAACGCGGTGTGAGCCATCGACGGATCGGCAAGCTGCTGGTCGCGGTGAGCGAAGCAGAAATCGATGCGCTCGAGGCATTGCAGCTCAATGCCCAGCGTTCGGGCGTGGAAAGCCTGCAAGAAGTGTCGCGGGCCCGCCTGCGCGAGATGGAGCCTGCCGTCGCCGGCGTGGCTGGGCTGTTCTCGCCGCAAACCGGCATCATCGACAGCCATGCTTTCATGGAGTCATTGTTGGCCGAAGCGCAGGCCCATGGCGCGGATCTTGCGCTGGAGACGCGGGTCACGCGCATGGCGCCCTCAACCGAAGGGTGGGTTGTCGAAGGGGTGAGCTGTGGCGAACCCTTCAGCATCACGGCGCGCAGGGTGATCAATGCGGCCGGGCTGTTCGCCAGCAAGTTGGCCGAGGTAATCGAAGGGCTGGCGTCTGAGCATGTGCCTGTCACCTACTGGTGCCAGGGGCGATACTTTTCCTACGCTGGTCGCGCGCCATTCAACCACTTGGTCTATCCAATGCCGGAGGCAAACACGGCAGGCCTCGGCGTGCACGCTACCCTGGATCTTGGCGGGCAGGTGCGCTTCGGGCCTGATGTCGCCTGGACGCAGTCGCTGGACTACCGGGTGGATGAGTCTCTTTGCGAGGGATTTTCCTACGCCATAAAGAGATATTTCCCTTCGATTGACAAGAAGAAGCTACGTCCCGGATACAGTGGGATAAGGCCTAAACTTTCCGCTCCAGGCCAACCAGCTGCCGACTTCATGATCCAGGGGCCAGAAGTACATGGTTTGCCTGGGTTGGTTAATCTTTACGGAATTGAATCGCCCGGGCTGACAGCAAGCCTTGCAATTGCACAGCATGTTTCCCGGCTATTTGACTGAGTTTCCTGGCGCCCCATGAAGATCCTCGTTCTCTCGCAATATTTCTGGCCTGAAAGTTTCATCATCAACGACATCGTGCGCACCCTCGACGAGCAGGGGCATGAAGTGGTCGTGGCAACCGGCAAGCCCAACTATCCGGATGGCGACATCTTCGAGGGCTACCAGGCGGGAGGTACGCAGCGCGAGCGCTACCTCGACCGTGTCGATGTCGTACGTGTACCGCTGTGGCCCCGGGGGGCGGGTGGGGCGAAGAACCTCATTCTCAACTACCTGTCGTTCGTCCTGTCGGGGCTGTTCTGCCTCCCCTGGTTGCTGCGCAAGCGTCAGTTCGACGCGATCCTGGTGTTCGCGCCGTCGCCCATTCTCCAGGCTATCCCAGCGATACCGTTGAAGTGGCTCAAGGGGGCACGGTTGGCATTGTGGGTACAGGACTTGTGGCCAGAGAGCCTGGCGGCCACCGGTTTCGTGCGCAACCGTCATGCCCTGCGTTTGGTCGGTTGGCTCGTACGCGGCATTTATCGCTGCTGCGACACCTTGCTGGTGCAGTCGCGCGCCTTCGTCGAACCGGTATCGCGCTACGCGGCCCGCGACAAGATCGTCTACTTTCCCAACTCCATGGATTCGCGCGCCATGGCGCAAGCCCCGGCATTGCCAGAGCCATTGGCTGAGGTGCTAGCCGGCCACTTCTGCGTGGTATTCGCCGGTAACCTGGGGACCGCTCAGGCGCTGGACACCCTGGTCGAGGCGGCCGTGCAACTGCGCGACGATGCCGACCTGCGCCTGGTCCTGGTGGGCAGCGGCAGCAGGCTGGCCTGGCTGCAGGAGCGCAAGCAGGCCCTGGGCCTCGATAATCTCATTCTGCCGGGGCGTTTTCCCATGCAGGTGATGCCGGCCATCTTTGAGCGCGCTGCGGTGTTGCTGGTCTCGCTGAGCGACCAGGACATCTTTGCCCAGACCGTACCGAGCAAGATCCAGGCATACCTCGCCGCTGGCCGGCCGATAGCGGCCAGCCTTAATGGCGAAGGTGCACGGGTGGTGATCGAGGCCGGCGCCGGCATGGCGTCGGCGGCCGAGCAGGCCAGTGCACTGGTGGATAACCTGCGTCGGCTCAAGGCCATGGATGCATCCGCTCGCGAACAGATGGGGAGTGCCGGGCGGGCCTACTTCGACCAGCATTTCGAGATGAGCGCCCAAGTTCAAAGGCTAGTGCACATCCTTTCAGGTAACATCGCGCCAGGACGGTAGCGGTAATGTTTGGCAGGAGGTTGTCATGTATGAGTTTGTCTAAATGATTTCTATTATCAATGCGGCGCAAATCAAAAGGCATTTCCCAATATTTGTAATATTGGCGATCTACCTGCCTGCCGCATGTTTGGGGCATTACTTGTTCAGAGATGAATCCTCTAGGGATTTTCTGATCTTGCTGCTTCTTTTCAGTTTGTCCTACGGCATTAGTTTTCCTTACTTTTCCCGACTCTATGTTTCCATGGCGCGCCGCGCGGCGGTGATGCGCGATGTTTCATCTTCTTGTTGGCAAGCGCTGGCATGCGGCTGCTTGCTGATTTATCTCATGGCGCTGGCGTACGTCTCCTGGCGGGCACCCTCAGTACCTTTGCTGGTTGCTCTCAACGGCGGCAGCCTCATGGATATCGCCCATTCGCGCAGCCAGTTTCTAGCCGGGCTCACAGGTTTTGAAAGCCTGCTGCGTTATGCGGTATTCATCCTCGGCCGCTCGATCATACCGCTGATTCTGGTGGCAGCCTTCATGACCGGCGCCCGTGCGAGGTTTGCCTTGCTCGGGGTAGTGCTGGTGCTCTCGCTGTTATCCATGGAAAAGGCCGCGCCGATTTTCGTGCTGTTGCCTCTGGTCCTGCATTACGCCTTTGCGAAGAACTGGAGGGCCTCGGTGTGTGTGCTGCTGCTGTTGGTGGGCAGTATCTTGCTGATGTCGTTCCTGGCCATGGGTGGCAACAGTAGTCCGGCGGCGGACACTGGTGCGGCCGTGGCCAGTAGCGAAGCTGCCGACATGAGGTTGCCGGCCGGCACGCTGATCACTGAACCTATCGCTCCCCCGGAGCGCTCACTGCTTCCGTATTACCTGTCCGTGAAATACGACACGGAGGAGTACAGGTTCGATCCGGCGACTGTCACCGGAAAGGCGACCTTGCTGCTTAACCGAATTGTCTGGGTGCCTTATGTCACTGCTTACAACTGGCTGGAGTTTCAGCGAATCGTTCTGCAAGGGCACAACACCTACGGGCGCTCGATCAGCCTGGTACACCTGCTTTACGGTGAGCCGAAAATGAACCTGGAGAAGATGGTATATGTCTTCGAATACGGAGCATCTCCGGGCGGGGAGGGGGGATCGAACACGGTGTTCTTCGTCGATGCGAAACTGGCGTTCGGCTGGTTCGGCGCAATTGCCTATTCCCTGCTGTTTACGTTCTGCGCCGCCTGTATCCTTGCTTCGGGCAGGCGTGAACTGATCGTGGCGAGCATTGTCTGTTTGCTGGTCGCTTCGGTCAGTTCGTTGACCGCGACACTACTCAGTGGTGGGCTGTTCATCTACGTGGTGTTGTCACTGCTGACAGGCACGCCTTCAAACCGCAGTATTGCCGGCCAGGAGACCGCGCGATGAGTCCAGGGATGGCGATTTCGACGTTCAAGACCGCAAGCGGGCAGTTTTTCGGCCTGCTGTTCGGCGCGTTGGCTGTCAAGCTGCTGGCAGTCCTCACTGGGCCGGCGGGTGTGGGGCTGTATTCGGTGCTGCGCCAACTGCAGCAAATGCTTTCGTCGGTGGCCTCGATAGGCGGACAGAACGCCGTTGTGCAGGGCATGAGCAGCCATACCGGAACTGCACGGCAGCGCTTTTTCCTCTCCACGCTTTACGTGTTCCTGGGCATGAGCCTGCTCATGTGCGGTGCGGTGCTTGCCGGTGCTGATCTGATCGCGGATTTTGCGCTGGCCGGGGATCATGCCTCGGCGGTGCGCTGGCTGGTGATCCCTATTACGCTCGGAACGCTGCTGTTCTTCCTGCGAGGGGTACTGACGGCAGACATGCAGTATGGTTCGGTGGCGATGATCAACCTGCTCACCGGCCTGGGGGCGGCGTTGGTCGCTTTGCCGGCGGGGCTGGCTTTCAGTCGGGGCTACCCGGAGCTGCTGGTGCTGATGGTGGGAGGGGGGCTGGTGCCGGCACTGCTGATCGCACTTGTCCATGTGCGTCGGCTCGGCTACCTCGGCAGCCTCGCCGAGCTTGCGCCCAGAGGCGCCAGCCGTGAGGCGACCATACGTTTTCTGCAGGTGGCACTGCCGTCGCTGCTATCGCTGATGCTGACCATGGGGTGCATCCTGGTGGTCCGGGCCAGTGCCGTGCACTTGTATGGCCTGGAAGGAGCCGGCCAGTTCGATGCGGCCTGGAGCATCAGTGCCATGTACCTGGCATTATTTCTGACTTCGCTGCAAAGCTACCTGCTGCCGGAGTTGAGCAAGACGGAGAATGGCCACGCCTTGCACGCCGCACTGTCCAAGGCATTCCATTTTGCTTTGATGCTATCCTTGCCGCTGGTCGTCAGCCTGGTGGTTTTCAAGCCGCTGGTGATGAACCTGTTGTTCAGCAAGGCGTTCCTGCCGGCACTCGACGTGCTGCGCTGGGTGCTGCTAGGCGACTTTGTGCGAGTGCTGGGCTGGGTCATGTCTACCACGCTGATGGCCCGCGCCGACATGAAAGGCTACGCGTTGGCCGAAGGGCTCTGGAGCCTGGTCTTTGTGTCTGTCGCACTGCTGTTGCTGCCGTATGGTATCGAGTGGGTCGGCGTGGCTTATCTGCTGGCGTATATCGCGTACCTGGTTTTCCTTGGCTGGCGCTTGTGGCGGGTACATGGCGCCAGGCTTCCACTGCGTCGGGTCGGCCAGTGGTTTGCCGCGCTGGCATTGATCATCCTGGCCTCCTGGCTGTGCTGGCATGAGCAACAGGTCCTGTCCTGGTCGATGCTGATGATCATTCCGGCCTGCCTGTTCAGTTGGAGCATCATGCAACCAGACGAGCGCGATTTTGCCCGGCACCTGGTCACTCAAGCCTTGGGGCGTTTGAAGCGGTTTACTGGCCGGCGCTGAGCCGGCCTCAGTTTTTTGAGGGAAGTGATGAAAATTCTGGTTCTGGGTGTAACCGGCATGCTGGGCAATGCCGTTTTTCGCGTGTTTGGTGCAGACCCTGCGCACGAAACATGGGGCACATTGCGCGGCCAGGCGGCCTTGCGTCACTTTCCCCTGGCCAGCCACGACCGCCTGATCAGCGGTATCGATGTACTCGACCAGGACGCCTTGGCTGCGGTGCTGGGCAAGGTGCGCCCCGATGTAGTGATCAACTGCGTCGGCCTGATCAAGCAGTTGGCCGATGCCAAGGACCCGCTCACTGCGTTGCCCATCAACGCCATGTTGCCGCACCGTCTGGCTCGGCTGTGCAATCTGGCTGGCGCACGGCTCATCCACGTCAGTACCGACTGCGTGTTCGACGGGCGCAAGGGCAACTACCTGGAAAGCGATCTCTCCAATGCCGAGGACCTGTACGGTAAATCCAAGTACATCGGCGAACTGCATGACGCACCCAACGCGATCACCCTGCGCACCTCGATCATCGGGCATGAGCTGGGCTCCAGCCATGCGCTGGTCGACTGGTTCCTGTCCCAGCAAGGTAGCGTGAGAGGGTTCACCAAGGCCATATTTTCCGGTTTGCCGACCGTTGAGCTGGCACGGGTCATGAAAGACTTTGTCATTCCCCGTCCTGCACTCTGCGGGCTTTATCATGTTGCTGCAGAGCCGATCGCCAAGTTCGATCTGCTGGGGTTGGTTGCAGCCGAATATGGCAAGCAGATCGAGATCCGACCGGACGCCACGCTGGAGATTGATCGTTCGCTCGATGGGGCGCGTTTCCGTGAGGCAACGGGTTATGTAGCGCCCGCCTGGGGGGAGCTGATCCGCGGTATGAAGATGGGCCGCTGAAGGGCTCAGTCCAGCGCCAGCAGCAAGTGCCAGGCGCTTTGTGTGTCAGGCAAGCAGAGACTTGTCTGGCCGCGAGTATCTCTCGCGGGGTATAAGCCTGATCAAGTAGGCATCATGTCGAGAGCAAGACTTGATGCCTACAATCCCGGCACCACAGTTCTCAAGCAGAACATTCCCGTTATGCCTGCACGATGGAAGTCCAGCGTACGAGCGGCGCCGTCAATGTGTTCGATGTCGTGTCACTGGTGAAGCGCAGTGAATATGGGCTGTCGCCGGTATGGCGTTTACCTCATCCGGCGTCATGCGCTGCGGTTCTGGCGCGATGGCAGTTCCTACCAGTTGCTCGTTTAGCTCTCAATCGTTTAATTGCAGGGATTGCATAGACCTCGCCTAGCCCAAGGCGCTGAACACTCGACCATGTACTTGGGCGTGCCGTTTTTCGGCAACTGGGCCTCTTGGGATCCCGACAGTGTTATCCACTCCGAGGTTCTCGATATTCTCGCCTTGCAGTCAGGCGCAAAATCTCCATCAATCATGGAATTGTGAGCGTTGACCGTAGGATTATTCTGATTTTCTTCCCTCCACGCTGATCTGACTTGTCGTGAGTGTATAGTCACCTTCCGAAGTCACCCGTTCCATATATATTTACAGCCACTATTTTGGTTGGTTGTGAGTGTGCGTTGCTGGGATGTTATTTCTCGGTTTTGCTCTGTCTGATTGCTTTATAAGTGGTTGGGTTTTAACTGGCCGCAGTCGGTACTCGCGCCTTATGAAGCAAGTTTGAATGATGGCGTAAGGCCGCCAGTCTCTGATGGTGGGTTTTCTCGGCGTATCACAGGTATGCCTATTAGGCAGTCGCACGTAGAAACTGATAACCCGGTCAGAGAGTCATGATGCACGTATTTGCTTTTCCTGTAGCGGTAATGACCAACCTATTCGCCATGATGGTTCTGATGATCGCTCTGAGTTTGTTTGGTAAATCAGAAGTGGCGGCTGAGGTGGGGTTGGTTCATGGTGCTACAGTGGCACTGTTCTATTCATTTTCAGGCAACGCGCGCAGCCTGATTATTTCTGACGCAAGCTCTTTGTGGGCGCCCCAGATTCTGCGCTGGCGAATGTTGCTGCTAGTGCCATTGTGTATTGCAGCCTGGTTGCTATGCGCTGGTAGTCTGCAGGGGCGGGAAGCATTCATTGCCCTGTTGATTTTTAGACGGGCCATGGAATGGTTGGCTGAAGTTTTTCTCAGTGAGCAGGAACGGCATCAGCGATTTGGTGAATGCATTGGGTTTACCCTGATCCAATGCGCTGCCTTGATACTCGTGTCGATGGCCATCATTTTTGACAGGGCGGTCATTGCAGTGACCTTTATTTGGGCATGTTCGCCGTTGCTGAGCTGTATAGGGAGTAATTTATTCCGGCAGGCGCTGGTGTGTGGGGTGGGCATGTTTAGTGGTTTGCGCACATTGTTACCTCATTTCGGTTCAACACTGGCGATTGGTGCTTCCGTATATATAATTCGGCTCTTCATGATTCTGTTGCTCGGCAAACAAAGTGCGGGTGACCTGTTTGCTGCGTTTGCCCTTGGCGGCATCATGGGCGCAGTTTTTTCCCAGGCACTGGGTGCGACGATGGTTCGCAATGAAGCGTCGCTCAGAAATAGTAAATTCAGAAAGCTCTTCAATATTCTTCTGCTGGCAATGACGTTGGCGGGTATCACGCTGGCGCTTTCAGTTTGGCATGTCCCGGAGCTGTTGGCCTGGACATCAAAGAGTCATGTTTTCTGGATGGCCGTTAGCTGCTCTTTGGTTGGAGGGACGGTAATGGTTCTCGCTCAGCAATTACGATTGCAGCTCCTGCAGAACCGTGCCGGATGCGATGTTTTTGGCTCCGATGTGTTGGCGAACTTGCTTCTGGTTGGTTGTGTGCCGCTCTTGTTTTTTGGCATGGGTGAAACCTACCTGGCGAGCTTGTATCTGGTTGGTGCTGTTCTATCACTGGTTTTCTATTTAAGTGAAGATTGGTCTGTGATCATGGAAAAATATCGAGGCGGTCGGATGGTGTCGAACCTGCGGAGGATGGCTGGTGTTGGTGCAGGGCAGCAGGGGTGGGGAATGCTGCTGTTGGTGATCGGCTTGTTCACCCCCATGTTTGTTCAGTGGGGGCTCGGTCTTTATCATGCGGATAATTATTATGACAGTGGCGGGCGGCTGGCTTCGCTTCCCATTCCCCTGTCTGTGGTTTTTTGTTGTGCGGGTATAGTGCTCATGGGTGGGTATGCGCGTGCGCGCAGGGTGTTGCTCGTCATTTTTTCTTCATTCGTGGCGATGTGCTTGAGCTTGTTGGCGTTTGCGCAAGAGTCTGGCGTCGGTATTAACATGAGTAAGCTTGTTTTAATGCTGCAGTATTTGCTGCCGATGTTTGCATTAATTGCAGGCGTGCAGGCTGGTAGCATATGCGATGCTCTGCGTGGCCTGGCGCGAGGGGTGCTTGCTGTCCTGCTGGTTGTAATAAGTCTGCAGCTGGTTGCTACGGTGGTTTTGGAAAAGCGGATATTAAGCGAGTCAGCATTATTGTTTGGGGTCTATCAGGGGTTGCAGTATGTGCCGGTTATATTTGTCGGCGGGTACCTGATCGCGCTTTATACGCTTTGGTGTGATAAATCGACACATGCATGGTTGCTGGTGCTTGGCGGGCTGATAGGAGCCTATGCAGCGCTCTCAATCTCGGTGCTTGCCCTGTTCCTTTTGTCGGCGGGGGGGCTGATATTCATGGTGACAAATCTGTTCGCGGGCGTTCACCGTGTTCGGGTTCTGGTTCTGGCGGCTCTATTGGCGGCAGGTTTGGGAGGGGGGGTAGTGTATGCGTCCGGAAGTCCGTTGCACTCGCTCAAGTTCAATATGCTGTTTGCTGCGGCTAAGCCTGTCGTACAGCCTGTGCAAAAAAAATCGCCAGTCACTACGGGGCCGGCACAGCCTTCTGCTTCGACCGCCGGCGTTCCGCGAGTGGCAACCACCGCCGTTACAGCAGCATGCGCTGGTGGCGAGGAGGGTAAGCGCCTCGCGGTTCCGCTCAATTTGATCGAACGATTGAAATTTTGGGACTTTTACCTTGAGGGGGTACAAGAAAGTTGGACGGCCTTCCTCCTGGGGCATGAGCGCCCCCCTGAGCGAAGCGTTTTCCCAAGTGCTCATAATTACTACCTTGATCTTGTTTATAATTTTGGCTTTCTGGCGCTTGCGCCGTTGCTCATGCTGATGTTGCACACGCTCCATTGTATTTTTAAGCAGGCGAATCGAATTTTTAACGAGCCAGGAATGTTGGCGGTTACAGTGGTCGTGTTGTTTATCCTGCTGATTGACAACTCACTCAAGGTCGGGATGCGCCAGCCTTACCCTGGTATCGTTTCATTCTTCCTGTGGGGCTTCCTCCTCGCCTGGCTGTGGCGCTTTGAAAACGCTGCAAAAACGTCAGCGGCCGAGACTCGTTGCCATGCTGGGCGTGATCAATGATGTCGATGTGGATGCGGCCTTCGTCAAAAGTGTGCCGTAGCCTGTATGATGCGTCAGCCGTGCGATGGGCCAGCTCCGTTACGATCAGGCAGAATGGCAAGCCGCTTGATAGTCCTGTGCACCAGGCCTGGTTGATGTGCATGGCTTTGCGTGTGCCTGGGTGACGCTTCAGGCATGGCCAGCATCATAATTGGCATGCGTTCATATCATTTCGTGCACCGCGTTGGCTGCACGCACCTGCTGGGAAGGTTCTATGTTCGACAATAAGGTATTGATGATCACCGGAGGCACCGGCTCCTTCGGTCACACGGTGTTGCGGCGTTTCCTCGATACCAACGTGCGTGAAATCCGCATTTTCTCTCGCGATGAGAAAAAGCAGGAAGACATGCGCATCGCCCTGGCCAATGACAAGGTCAAGTTCTACATCGGTGATGTACGCGACAGCGACAGCCTGAAACAGGCCATGGTAGGCGTCGACTACATCTTCCACGCTGCGGCCCTCAAGCAGGTGCCTTCGTGTGAGTTCTACCCGATGGAGGCCGTGCGCACCAATGTCATCGGCACCGAGAACGTGCTCAATGCCGCCATAGCCTCTGGCGTCAAGCGAGTGGTGGTGCTGTCGACCGACAAGGCTGTCTACCCGATCAACGCGATGGGTATTTCCAAGGCGATGGCCGAGAAGCTGGTGGTGGCCAAGTCGCGGATGATCCCGCAGGGTGGCACGGTGGTCTGCTCCACGCGCTATGGCAATGTCATGGCATCACGCGGCTCGGTGATCCCGCTGTTCATCGAACAGATGCGCAACGGCGAGCCGTTGACCGTCACCGACCCGGCAATGACCCGCTTCCTGATGTCGCTGGAAGACTCCGTCGACCTGGTGCTGCACGCCTTCGAGCATGGCGAGCAAGGGGATCTTTTCGTACAGAAAGCCCCGGCTTCGACCGTGGGCGACCTGGCTCAGGCGCTGAAAGAGATGTTTGCCAGCGACAGCGCGCTGCGGGTGATTGGCACCCGTCACGGCGAGAAACTCTATGAGTCGCTGGTGTCGCGCGAAGAGATGGCCAAGGCCGAGGACATGGGGCGCTACTACCGCATTCCCGCCGACAATCGCGACCTCAACTACAAGAAGTACTTCGTCGAAGGCGAGGAGAAGATCTCCGAGCTGGAAGACTACACCTCGCACAACACCGAACGCCTTGATATCCCAGGCGTCAAGCAGTTGCTGTTGAAACTGGACTACATCAAGGAGCAACTGAATGCTTAAGGTCATGACCCTGGTCGGTACCCGCCCCGAGCTTATCAAGATGAGTCGGGTGATTGCCGAGCTCGATCGCCAGGTCAACCATGTTCTGGTGCATTCCGGGCAGAATTACGACTTCGAACTGAATCAGGTGTTCTTCGACGACCTGGAAATTCGCAAGCCCGATCATTTTCTCGGTGCCGCCGGTGAGACTGCCGCGCAGACCATCGCCGAGGTGATCGCCAAGGCCGACGCAGTATTCGAGCAGGAACAGCCCGACGCGCTGCTGCTCTACGGGGATACCAATACCTGTCTGGCGGTAATCGCCGCCAAGCGCCGCAAGATTCCGGTATTCCACATGGAGGCGGGCAACCGCTGCTTTGACCAGCGTGTTCCCGAAGAGCTCAACCGCAAGGTGCTCGACCACCTGTCCGACATCAACATGGTGTTGACCGAGCATGCCCGCCGTTACCTGATCGCCGAGGGTATCCGCCCGGAAACCATCATCAAGACCGGCTCGCACATGCATGAAGTGCTCGAGTACTACATGCCGAAGATCGAAGCCTCCGACGTGCTGGCGCGCAGCGGCCTGGAAGCCGGCAAGTTCTTCATCGTCAGCGCTCACCGTGAAGAGAACGTGGACAGCCCGGACAACCTGCGCGACTTCCTGGCCACCCTGCGTGCCCTGGTGGAGCAGTACGGTTACCCGGTGATCGTCTCGACCCACCCACGTACCCGCAAGCGCCTGGAAAGCCTGGGTGAGAACCTGGACCATCCGCTGATCCGCTTCGTCAAGCCGTTCGGCCTGCTGGACTACATCAAGCTGCAGATGTCTGCGTTCTGTGTACTGTCCGACAGTGGCACCATCACCGAAGAAGCCTCGTTGCTGAACCTGCCGGCGGTGACCCTGCGCAATGCCCACGAACGGCCGGAGGGGATGGACGAAGGCACGCTGATCATGAGCGGCCTCAAGGCCGAGTCGGTACTGGCAGCTGTCAAGGTGATCACCAGCCAGCACCAGGCCGGCCAGCGGCAGATCCCTGTGGTCCCTGATTATGAGGGCGGCCCGGTTTCGCAGCAGGTCGTGCGCGTGGTGCTGAGCTACACCGACTACATCAATCGCACTGTCTGGCGTAAAGCCTGAGTGCCCGGCATGGCTCAACGAGTCTTCCTGACCGGAGCAACGGGGTTCGTCGGTTCGGCGGTCGCCCGGCGTCTGCTGGCTGATGGCTGCGGCGATTTGCGCTGCGCTGTGCGCAGTGAAGCAGCCGATGTGCCGTCGCCAGCGCAGGCTGTGCTATGCAAGGACTTCGCCGAGAATGATGGTTGGCAGGCTGCATTGGGCGGTGTGGACGTGGTCATCCACAGCGCAGCCCGCGTGCATGTGATGAACGACACCGAAGCGGACCCGCTGGCTGCGTTTCGCCGGGTCAATGTCGAGGGCACGCTCAACCTGGCACGCCAGGCAGCGGCTGCTGGCGTCAAACGTTTCGTGTTCATCAGCTCAATCAAGGTCAACGGAGAAGGTACGCCCCCTGGCAGCGCCTACCGTGCCGATGATACCGCTGCGCCTCAGGACCCTTATGGCGTATCCAAGCATGAGGCCGAGCAGCAACTGCTTCAGTTGGCGACCGAGGGCGCGATCGAGGTGGTCATCATTCGACCGGTGCTGGTCTATGGCCCAGGAGTCAAAGCCAACTTCCTGGCCATGATGCGTTGGCTCGACCGCGGTGTGGTATTGCCGTTTGGCGCCATCGGCAATCAGCGCAGCCTGGTTGCACTGGACAACCTGGTCGACCTGATCGTGACCTGCGTATCACACCCTGCGGCTACCAATCAGATTTTCCTGGCCAGCGATGGCGAAGACCTGTCGACGACACAGCTGCTGCGGCGCATGGCGGCGGCACTGGGCAAACCGGCCCGGTTGCTGCCCATCCCCGCCTGGGTGCTGACCCTGGGCGCCACCTGCCTGGGGCGCAAGGCGCTGTCGCAACGCCTGTGTGGCTCATTGGCGGTGAATATAGACAAAACCCGCACACTGCTGGGGTGGACCCCGCCGGTCAAGGTGGATGCCGCATTGTCGGCCACCGCCCGGCACTATCAGGATTCAGTTCGCAAATGATCTATTGGTTACTCCCCCTGATTGTCGTCATCTCGCTGGTGATGACGGCGTTGTTGCGCCGTTACGCGTTGGCCAGAAGCATCATCGACATCCCCAACGCGCGTAGCTCTCATACACTGCCGACACCTCGCGGTGGTGGCGTGGCGATAGTGGTGGCGTTCCTGCTGGCGCAGCCCCTGCTGGCCTGGACTGGCCTGTTGGACAGTGCTTCACTCGTCGCATTGTTTGGTGCCGGCCTGTTGGTTGCTGTCATCGGTTTCATGGACGACCACGGTCATATTGCGGCGCGCTGGCGCTTGCTCGGGCATTTTTGCGCTGCGATCTGGGCGCTGGCCTGGCTCGGTGGCCTACCACCCGTGCAAGTGTTCGGTATGAGCTGGTCATTGGGATGGGCCGGGCATGTGCTGGCCGCTTTCTACCTGGTCTGGATGCTCAACCTCTACAACTTCATGGATGGCATCGACGGCATCGCCAGCGTCGAGGCGATCACTGCCTGCCTGAGCGCTTGCCTGCTCTACTGGCTGGCGGGCGAGATCTCGCTGATCTGGGCCCCACTGTTGCTGGCGGGCGCGGTGGCGGGCTTCCTGTTCTGGAACTACCCTCCGGCACGAATCTTCATGGGCGATGCGGGCAGCGGTTTTCTCGGCATCGTGCTGGGCGGGCTCTCGCTTGTCGCGGCCTGGCAGTCGTCGCAGCTGTTCTGGGCCTGGCTGATCCTGCTGGGTGTGTTCGTGGTTGATGCGACGTTCACCCTGGGCCGGCGCCTGCTACGGGGAGAGAAGGTTTACGAGGCCCATCGCAGCCATGGTTATCAGTTCGCCTCGCGCCGTTACAAGAGCCACAAGCGAGTGACCTTGGCGGTACTGGCAATCAACCTGCTCTGGTTGCTGCCCATCGCTGTTGTGGTCGTTCATTGGCAACTGGATGGTTTGCTGGGGCTGTTGATCGCGTATAGTCCTTTGCTTGTATTGGCGCTCAAGTTCGACGCTGGCAAGCAAGAAAACTAAAAGCATATCGGCCATGACCGGTATCATGCGGTAACCGTGTTTACTGAATATTGACGTCATATCCGCGGGATGCGGAGGCGGGATCAACTCTGATGATGGATAAATTGAGGGCAGCCCTGCTGGGGCTGCCGCGTCGCTACAAAAGGGCGCTTCAAGTCGCTGTAGACCTGCTGCTGGTCTGGGTTGCGCTGTGGATGTCGTTCATCGTGCGCCTGGGGTTCGAGGACGCCGGCAGCCCGGTGCTCAACCATCCGTGGCTGTTCCTGGCCGCCCCCGCGATCGCCATTCCGATCTTCATCCGTTTCGGCATGTACCGGGCGGTGATGCGGTACTTCGGCAACGATGCACTCATGGTCATCTTCAAGGCTGTCGGGCTTTCCTCACTGCTGTTGGCGCTGGTCGTCTACTGGTACAGCAACCATGCCACCCTCGTGCCTCGCTCGATCGTCTTCAACTACTGGTGGTTGAGCCTGGTCATGCTCGGCGGCCTGCGCCTGGTGATGCGTCAGTATTTCATCGGCGACTGGTTTACCACTGCCCAGCACGTCCCCTTCACCAATCGCGATGATGGGCTGTTGCGTGTGGCCGTCTATGGTGCCGGGGCAGCAGGCAACCAATTGGTGGCTGCCTTGCGCATGGGCCGCTCGATGCGTCCCGTGGCGTTCATTGATGATGACCCAGGCATTGCCGATCGGGTCATCTCCGGCTTGCCAGTATTCAAATCGCGCAATATCCAGCGAATGATCGATGCCACGGGCGCCCAGGAAATCCTCATGGCGCTACCCTCAGCGAGCCGTGGGCGCAGGCGTGAGATCCTCACTTACCTTGAAGGATTCCCGCTGCATGTGCGCAGTGTGCCCGGGCTGATGGACCTGGCCAGTGGTCGGGTCAAGGTCGATGATATCCAGGAGGTCGATATCGCCGACCTGCTGGGGCGCGATGCGGTACCGCCCGAGGCCGGCCTGTTGCAGCGCTGCATCACCGGCAAGGTGGTGATGGTGACTGGTGCCGGGGGGTCGATCGGTTCTGAGCTGTGCCGGCAGATCATGGGGCTTGGGCCGACCACCTTGCTGTTGTTCGAGCACAGTGAGTTCAACCTCTACAGCATCCTCACCGAGCTGGAACAGCGTTGCCAGCGCGAGTCACTGAGCGTTCGACTGCTACCGATCCTGGGGTCGGTGCGCGATGCCAACAAGTTGCTGCACATCATGCAGACCTGGCAGGTCGAGACCGTCTACCACGCGGCCGCCTACAAGCACGTGCCGATGGTCGAGCACAATATCGCCGAAGGCGTGCTGAACAACGTCATGGGGACGCTGCATGCCGCGCAGGCGGCGATGCAGGCCGGTGTCGCCAACTTCGTGCTGATCTCCACCGACAAGGCGGTGCGCCCCACCAACGTCATGGGCAGCAGCAAGCGCCTGGCCGAGATGATCCTGCAGGCGCTGAGCCGGGAGAGCTCCCCTGTGTTGCTGGGCGACAATCGCAATGTCTCGCAGATCAACTCCACCCGTTTCACCATGGTGCGCTTCGGCAATGTACTGGGTTCGTCGGGCTCGGTGATCCCGTTGTTCCGCCAGCAGATCAAGGCTGGTGGGCCGTTGACCGTGACCCACCCGAAGATCACACGCTACTTCATGACCATCCCGGAAGCCGCGCAACTGGTGATTCAGGCCGGCTCCATGGGGCAGGGCGGCGATGTGTTCGTGCTGGACATGGGCGAGCCGGTGAGGATCGTCGAGCTGGCGGAGAAGATGATCCATCTCTCGGGCCTGAGCGTACGCAGCGAGCGTAATCCAGCTGGGGACATCGCCATCGAGTTCACTGGCCTGCGTCCTGGCGAGAAGCTCTATGAGGAGCTGCTGATCGGCGACAACGTCGAGGCCACTCGCCATCCGATGATCATGAGCGCCCATGAGGACCACCTGGCGTGGGAAGCGCTCAAGGATCGCCTTGGCCAGTTGTTGACGGCGGTGGCGACGGATGACTACGGGCGGGTGCGCCAACTGCTGCGGGAAACGGTGAGCGGTTATGCACCAGATGGCGAAATTGTCGACTGGATCTACCAGCAGCGTCGGCTGGAACCATAGGAAAAAGCCCGGACTGATGCCGGGCTTTTCTTTGCTTCAACGCTTTGAATTATCTAGAAAAATACTCGCACCTTGAGCGGTTTGCCGTGGGCGGCATGGCCATCTACCGTAGCAGGGCAACCAAGGAAACGTTGCCTTTCAATTAGCCTCAAGGAGTGACTTCCCATGCGTAACACTGTCCTGTCGTACCTGCTGCTTCCGCTTTTTGCCGGGTTTTCCTTTTCGCTCAGCGCTGCCCCCACCAGCATGCCTGCCGAGCCAGTGCCAGCAGTGATGCCGGCCGAGCAGGCAAACAATCGGGTAGATCTGAACACGGCCGATGCGCAAACCCTGCAAAAAGCACTGAACGGCATCGGTCAGGCCAAGGCACAGGCCATTGTCGCCTACCGTGATGCCAACGGGCCGTTCACCTCCGTGGATGAACTGCTCGAGATAAAGGGCATAGGCAAAGCGCTGCTGGAGCGCAATCGTGACAAGCTGATGGTCGAGTAAAGCAGGCTGGAGCCGATCGGCACCCGCTGGTCGGCTCTTCATGACGGCAATGTTGTTCAGCGGTCTTGCGCATCCTTGGCATCCGCCTCGGCATTGCGCTCGTGGACTTTCTTCAACTGCTCCTCGGTCAACGGCAGTTTTTTCGCCGTATCCCGCAGCATCATCAGCCCGCCAACGATCGAGCCAAGGGCGACGATGAGTATCAACCAGGCATACCAAGGCATCGATGTTCTCCTGCAAACTGAAGATGACAGCACCTGCATGGTATTCGAACCATGGCCGTGTGCGATGGTTCAATTATAGGAGTGGCCTACTGCCAGGCCAATTCTCATGACCCGCGGCCCCCAAAGGCCACGCCACTTCGTTTACAATGCGCGCCGTTTACGACTTGCCAAGAGACCGCGCCCATGTCCGCCTGCCAGACGCCCCTGATCGTCGCCCTGGATTTCCCTACCCGTGACGCCGCCCTGAAGCTGGCTGACCAGCTCGATCCGGCGCTGTGCCGGGTCAAGGTCGGCAAGGAACTGTTCACCAGCAGCGCTTCGGGGATTGTCGAAACCCTGTGCAGCAAGGGTTTCGAAGTGTTCCTCGACCTCAAGTTCCACGACATCCCCAACACCACGGCGATGGCGGTCAAGGCCGCTGCCGAAATGGGCGTCTGGATGGTCAACGTACACTGCTCCGGTGGCCTGCGCATGATGTCGGCCTGCCGTGAGGAGCTGGCCAAGCGCAGTGGCCCACAGCCACTGCTGATCGGCGTGACCGTGCTGACCAGCATGGAGCGTGAGGACCTGGCGGGCATTGGCCTGGATATCGAACCGCAGGAGCAGGTATTGCGCCTGGCGGCACTGGCCGAGAAGGCCGGGATGGACGGCCTGGTGTGCTCGGCGCTGGAGGCTCCGGCGCTGAAGGCCGCGCATCCGTCGCTGCAACTGGTCACCCCGGGTATCCGCCCGGCGGGCAGTGCCCAGGACGACCAGCGCCGGATCCTGACCCCGCGCCAGGCGCTGGATGCAGGTTCCGACTACCTGGTGATCGGTCGCCCGATCAGCCAGGCGGCGGATCCGGCGCAGGCGCTGGCCGCTGTGGTCGCTGAAATCCGCGGCTGATTCGAGCCTGCCGGGGCTGCCTTGCAGCCCCGGGACATCAGACCTTCAACACCAGCTTGCCGAAGTTTTCCCCGCTGAACAGCTTGAGCAGCGTCTCTGGGAAGGTTTCCAGCCCCTCGACCACATCTTCCTTGCTTTTCACTTTGCCGCTGGCCAGCCAGCCGGCCATTTCCTGTGCGGCCTTGCCGTACTCCTTGACGTAGTCCATCACCACGAAGCCTTCCATGCGCGCACGGTTGACCAGCAGCGCCAGGTAGTTGGCCGGGCCTTTGACCGCTTCCTTGTTGTTGTACTGGCTGATGGCGCCGCAGATCACCACCCTTGCCTTGAAATTCAGGCGCGACAGCACCGCGTCGAGGATATCGCCGCCGACGTTGTCGAAGTAAACGTCCACGCCCTTCGGGCATTCACGCTTCAGGCCCGCCAGCACGTCCTCGGCCTTGTAGTCGATGACGCCGTCGAAGCCCAGCTCGTCGAGCAGGTACTGGCATTTCTGCGCGCCGCCAGCGATGCCGACCACGCGGCAGCCTTTGAGCTTGGCAATCTGCCCGGCGATGCTGCCCACGGCGCCTGCCGCACCGGAGATCACAACGGTCTCGCCTTGCTTGGGCTGGCCGACGTCGAGCAGGGCGAAGTAGGCGGTCATGCCGGTCATGCCCAGGGCGGAGAGGTAGCGGGGCAGGGGGGCCAACCGTGGGTCGATCTTGTGCAGGCCCTGGGGTTCGCCGGTGAAGTAATCCTGCACGCCCAAGGCGCCGCTGACATGGTCACCGGGCTTGTAGTCCGGGTGCTGCGAGGCAACCACTTCGCCCACGCCGAGGGCACGCATCACCTGGCCCAGGCCAACTGGCGGGATATACGACTTGCCTTCATTCATCCAGCCGCGCATGGCCGGGTCGAGGGACAGGTACAGGTTCTTCACCTGAATCTGGCCCGCGCCGGGTTCGTCAGCCGGTACCTGCTCGAAGGTAAAGTCGTCGCGGCGCACGGCGCCGACCGGACGCTTTGCCAGCAGGAAACGGCGGTTGGTCTGGGGCATGGCGGATTCTCCTGAACAGGTTAAAAGAGGGTCGATGATCGGCTGTGATTATGTACTGCGTCACGCAAAATCACCGCAAACGATAGTAGTCCAACCGTGCCCCTGATGATGCTGCCCAGCCGGCAGGCGGGCTGACTAGACTCAGCCTCGACTCAATTTCTCCATGCAGGAGCCAGTGATGAGCATGACCTTCTCCGGCCAGGTAGCCCTGGTCACCGGTGGCGCGGCGGGTATCGGCCGGGCGACAGCCCAGGCGTTCGCCGCCGAGGGGCTGAAAGTGGTGGTGGCCGACCTGGATGCGGCCGGCGGCGAAACCACGGTGGCGCTGATCCGTGAGGCGGGTGGCGAGGCCCTTTTCGTTGCCTGCGACGTGACCCGCGACAGCGATGTGCGCCAGTTGCACGAGAAGACCGTGCAGGCCTATGGCCGGCTGGACTACGCCTTCAACAATGCCGGTATCGAGATCGAGAAGGGCCGCCTGGCCGAGGGCAGCGAGGCCGAGTTCGACGCCATCATGGGCGTCAACGTCAAGGGTGTGTGGCTGTGCATGAAGTACCAGCTGCCTTTGCTGCTGGCCCAGGGTGGTGGCGCGATCGTCAATACCGCCTCGGTGGCGGGCCTGTCGGCGGCGCCGAAGATGAGCATCTATGCCGCGTCCAAGCACGCGGTGATCGGCCTGACCAAGTCGGCGGCGATCGAGTATGCGAAGAAGGGCATCCGGGTGAACGCGGTATGCCCGGCGGTGATCGACACCGACATGTTCCGCCGTGCTTACGAGGCCGACCCGCGCAAGGCTGAGTTCGCCGCGGCGATGCATCCGGTCGGGCGCATCGGCAAGGTCGAGGAGATCGCCAGCGCGGTGCTGTACCTGTGCAGTGATGGCGCCGCGTTTACCACCGGGCACAGCCTGACCGTCGATGGCGGTGCACTGGCGATCTGATTGTCCCGTCAGCGCTGGGCAGATGGGATCAATTGTCTTGCTCGCCATTCAAACATCTGCGCGATTCCTGTGGGAGCGGGTTCACCCGCGAACGGGCCGGCCAGGTTATCCACAACCGCCACGCCACCCCCGCACACCCCAGCAGCAACACCGTGCCGAATACGCTCAGCGCCAGGCGCGACCCCAGCCTGTCGCTGAGCAATCCAGTAAAGATCACCGGCAGGCTGAACCCCAGATACGCCAGCAGGAAGAACCCGGCACTGGCCCGGGTCTTCTCGCTGCCGGCGAGCTGGTTCACCGCAGCCAGCCCACCCAGGTAGATAAAACCGTAGCAGGCACTGCTGGCGGCAATCGCGCCCAGCAGCACACCGGCCAGCTGGCCGCTGTCGGCGCCCCAGGCCAGCAACCCATAGCTGCAGGGCAGAATCAGCAGTCCGAGCAGTGTGGCCTGGGCGCTTGGCAGGCGCCGGGCCATGGGCTGGAACAGCAGCCCGCAACTGATCACGCAGAAGGTCGAGAACCCCGACCAGGCACTCAGGCCGTGTTGGCGCAGGATCCCCGGCAGCAGGGCGATCACCAGGCCGACACAGGCCCACGCGAGCAGGATCGCCAGGCCGTAGGCCAGGCTGCCGGCGGGGTAGCAAGGCAGACGCAGCATGGCGCTGCGCTGCGCCGGGCGCGGGTCGGGCAGTCGCCACACCAACAGCACTGCGATGCCCGCGAGCAACAGTTGCAGATGAAAGCTCGCCGGTGCCAGGGTGGGCCCGCGCAGCAGGCACAGGCTGGTCAGCGCCGCGCCCAGGCCGAAGCCCAGCGAGGTGCTGGCCGTGACCCAACTGGCGGCGCGGCCGCTGTCGCTGCCCGCCATCAGTTCGCCCATGTAGGCGGTGGCCGTGGCCGATGCCAGCCCGGTACCCAGGCCCAGGAGCATGCGCGCGACACCCAGTGCCTCCAGGCTTGGGAACATCAGCATGATCAGCGTGGCGAGCATCGACAGGGCCAGGGCGGCGATGATCAGCGGGCGTCGCCCGACCCGGTCGGCCAGCCCGCCAAGGGCCAGCAGCACCGGCAGTACGCCAAGCACATAGCCGGAGAAGGCCACGGCGGTGGTCGCGGCGCCACGGCCGGCGAGTTCGGCGTAGGTGATGTATAGCGGTGCCTGCAGGTTCACCGCGAGGGTGATCAGGCACAATGCGAAGGCCAGCAGGGCCGGGGCATGGCGGGTGGGCATGGGGGCATCCGTCAAAGGGGGAGTGTCTGTCGGCAGCATCGCGGCTAGGGGGTTGCCCAACAAGGCACACTCCCCAGGCATTTGTGCTTAACTGTTCGACCAAAATCAGCGAACACTTGCCATGCACCTGAATCTGGATCGCCTGCAGCCAACGCCCCTGGTCCAGCAACTGACCGAACAGTTGCAAGCCTGGATCGAACAGCAACGCCTGCGCCCCGGCGCCCGCCTGCCGTCGATCCGCACCCTGGCCAAGGCCCAGGCGGTAAGTGCGTCCTGCGTGATCGAGGCCTACGACCGCCTGGTGGCCAGCGGCTGGCTGGTGGCGCGGCACGGTGCCGGTTTTTTCGTTGCCGAACGCAAGCCAGGGCAACAAGTGGATGCCGGCAGCGCCTGGGGCGAGGCTACCGACGGCAGTTGGCGCCTGTTCCGTGAAGGCCATGAAGCGCTGCTCAAGCTCGGCTGCGGCTGGCTGCCGGTAGCCTGGCGCGCCGAGGCGGAACTGGCGCAGGCCGTGCGCCAGGTCAGTCGCGGCGAGCCCGAGGCGCTGTTCGACTACTGCCCGCCCCTGGGCCTGGCCAGCCTGCGCCTGCAACTGCACAAGGGCCTGGCGCGGCTCGATATCAGCGCCGAGCCCGAGCGCATCCTCACCACCCAGGGCATCAGCCATGCCCTCGACCTGCTGGTACGCACCCTGCTGGCGCCGGGCGACACGGTGCTGGTGGAGCGCCCCGGCTACTACAACCTGTTCAACCTGCTGCGCCAGCACGGCGTGCGGATGCTTGAAGTGCCCCGCACGCCCACCGGGCCGGACATTGGCGAACTCGAGCGGCTGCTGGTCGAGCACCGGCCACGCTGCCTGTTCACCAACAGCCTGTACCAGAACCCCACCGGCACCAGCCTGACCCCCAAGGTCGCCTATCGCCTGCTGGAACTGGCCCGCGAGCATGACCTGCGGATCATCGAGGACGACCTATACGCCGACTTCCAGGAAGGCCCGGCCACCCGCCTGGCCACCCTCGACAGCGAGCAGCGGGTGATCTACCTGGGCAGCTTCTCGAAAACCCTCAGCAGCTCGCTGCGGGTGGGCTACCTGGTCGCGGAACCGGCGCTGATCGCCCGCCTGGCCGAGTTGAAGATGGTCAGCGGCATCGGCACTTGCCGCTTTGCCGAGCAGGTGATCGGCCAGATGCTTGCCAATGGCAGCTACCGCAAGAGCATCCAGCGCCTGCGCGTGCGCCTGGGGCAGCACATGGCCAAGCTCCTCGGGCAACTGGAGGCGTGGGGCTGGGAGGTATTGTGCGAACCCTGTGGCGGCATGTTCGTCTGGGCCCGCTCGCCCGGGCGCGACTTTGCCGCTCTGGAGCGTCTGGCGCTGGAACATGCCGTGCTGCTCACGCCCGGCAGCGCCTTCGACCCCCAGGGGCGGGCGTGTGACTGGCTGCGCATCAATGTCGCGTACGGGCAGGACGTCCGCGCCCAGGCGTTCCTCCGACATGCGGGGCGACCTCCAGCGGCCTGAAAGCGACACGCTCATAGCTAAATGACACCATTCTGACGCCAAGCTCTTGTGAGGTGGCTGCCGCCGTTGTCACTCTTGCTTCTCGGAAAAGCCCGACAAGGCAGAGGGGAATCGGTGATGGCGGTGACCAAGCACGGTGTTCTGGCCAATCTGGGCATGGCCCGCAAGCTCGGTTTGGGCTTTGCCTTGGTGCTGCTGCTGACACTGCTGGTGGCAGCCATCGGCGTCTACGCGCTGTTCAGCGTAGGCCAGCGCTTCGACGGCTTGCGCCAGATGGCCCAGTTCAATACCGACCTGCTGCGCCTGCGCCAGCACGAGCAGGCGTTCGCCCTGCGCTCCGACATCACCGAAGCCGATGCGCTGCGCACTGGCCTGCAGGGCCTGCTCGAGCGCGCCCGTGGCCTGCCGGGGCTGGCCTCGACCGAAGACGAACTCGGCGCCTACGGCCAGGCGTTCGACCAGTTCGTCCAAGCGGTGCAGGGCAAGGAGCTGGCGCTGGACATGGCCAGCTGGTCGGTGTCCAGCGTGGCCAACAACCTCGATGTGCTGCAGGCCGGCCTGGCCGATGACGGCACCTACACCCTCAAGCAGTCGCAAGGCCAGCAGGGCGGCGAGTTTCTCGAACAGGCCGGCCAGGTGGCGCAGGTGTCACGGCTGATGCTGCAGGCCATGGATGAAGCCCGGGTGCGCCTGGAGCAGAGCCGCAAGGGCGGCGAGGTGGGCCAGGGGCGCATTGCGCAGACGGTGGAGGCGGCCAGCCTGGTCGAGCAGCTCAAGGGCGCGGTGAGCGATGCCGGTTACCAGAGCGTGCTGGGCGAGGTGGCCGGGCATATCGCCAGCTTCTCCGACAAACTCAATGAATACACCGACCTGCTGGCGCAGGAGCAAGGCATCAAGGCCCAGTTGCAGGTCCGCGCCGAACAGGTCACGGCGCGGGTCGACCAGGCCTACAGCGCACAGGAACAGGCGATGCAGGCCGAGCTCGCACGCAATGCCGTGGCCATTGCCGCCGCCACCGCGCTGGCGCTGCTGGTCGGGGTGCTGGCGGCCTGGCTGATCACCCGCGCGGTGGTCGCGCCGCTCAAGCGGGTGATCATCCGTGCCCGGCGCATCGCCGCCGGTGAGCTGGCCATCGAGGCCGAGGCGCCGCGCAAGGACGAGGTCGGCCAGTTGTTGCAGGCCATGCAGCAGATGGCCGAGGGTTTGTCCGGTGTCGTCAGCGGCCTGCAGCAAGGCATCGAGCAGTTGGCCGGCAACGCCCAGGCGTTGTCGGCCGTGACCGAGCAGACCAACCGCGAAGTCGGCAGCCAGAAGGACGAGACCGAGCAGGTGGCCACCGCCATGCAACAGATGACCGCCACCGTGCATGATGTGGCGCGTAATGCCGAGCAGGCGGCCGAAGCGGCCCAGGCCGCCGACGACAAGGTCGAGTCCGGCCAGCAGGTGGTGCGCCAGAGCATGCAGCGCATCGAGCAGCTGGCCGCCGCCGCCGAGACCGCCAGCTGCGGGATCGACAGCCTGAGTGCCGAGATCCACACCATCGGCGACGTGCTGGAGGTGATCAAGAGTGTCGCCGAGCAGACCAACCTGCTGGCGCTCAATGCCGCCATCGAGGCCGCTCGCGCCGGTGAGCAGGGGCGTGGCTTCGCCGTGGTGGCCGATGAAGTGCGCGCCCTGGCGCGGCGTACCCGGCAGTCCACCGAAGAGATCGAGCGCCTGGTGGCCAGCCTGCGTGGCAATGCCCAGCAGTCGGTGACGCAGATCCGTGGCAGCACCGAGCTGGTGCGCCTGGCGGTGGCCGATGCGCTGCAGACCGAAAGCGCGCTGGGCAGCATTGCCGCGGCGGTGTCGTTGATCCAGCAGATGAACCAGCAGATCGCCGCGGCGGCCGAGCAGCAAAGCTCGGTGGCCGAGGAGATCAGCCGCAGTGTCACGCAGATCCGTGGCAGTGCCGATCAGGCGGCGCTGGCGATGGAGGACAATGCCCGCTCAAGCGTTGAACTGGCGCGGCTGGGGGATGACCTGAAGGGGATGGTGGGGCATTTCCGCCTGTGATTGGCTGGGGTGTCCCCATCGCGGGGCAAGCCCGCTCCCACGCTGCTCACTGCTCTTCAAGGGTCGGATGGGGGCCAACTTCCTGAGGACAGTCCAAAGCGTGGGAGCGGGCTTGCCCCGCGATAGCGTTTTCAGCCCTTGCGCGGGCTGAGGATAAGCAAGGTCAGCACCCCCGCCACAATCCCCCAGAACGCCGACCCGATCGAGAACAGGGTGAACCCCGACGCTGTCACCATGAAAGTGATCAGCGCCGCCTCACGCTCGCGAACCTCGCCCATGGCCACGCTCAGGCCATTCATGATCGAACCGAACAGCGCCAGCGCAGCGATCGACAGCACCAGCTCCTTGGGCAGGGCGCCGAACAGCGCCGCCAGGGTGGCGCCGAAGATACCGGCGATACCGTAGAAAATCCCGCACCAGACCGCGGCGGTGTAGCGCTTGCGCGGGTCCTCATGGGCATGCGGCCCGGTGCAGATGGCCGCGCTGATGGCCGCCAGGTTGACCCCGTGCGAACCGAACGGCGCCAGCAGCAGCGAAGCCAAGCCAGTGGCCGAAATCAGCGGCGAGGCCGGCACCTGGTAGCCGTCGGCGCGCAGCACGGCGACCCCGGGCATGTTCTGCGAGGTCATCGCCACCACGAACAACGGGATGCCGATGCTGATGGTCGCCGCCAGCGAGAAGCTGGGCGTGGTCCACACCGGGGTGGCTACCTCGAGCTGGAAGCCGCTGAAGTCCAGCAGGCCCAGCGCGCCGGACAGCGCGGTGCCCACCAGCAGCGCGGCCAGCACGCAATAGCGCGGCGACAGGCGCTTGACCAGCAGGTAACTGAAGAACATCCCCAGCACCAGCAGGGTACGGTGCTGGGCGGCGACGAAGATCTCACTGCCGATCTTGAACAGGATGCCCGCCAGCAAGGCGCTGGCCAGCGACGCGGGAATACGCTTGACCAGCCGTTCGAAGCTGCCGGTTAACCCGCAGATCAGCACCAGCACGGCGCAGGTGATGTAGGCGCCAATGGCCTCGCCGTAGCTCACGCCGCCGAGGCTGGTGATCAGCAGGGCCGCGCCGGGCGTCGACCAGGCCACCGTGATCGGCGTGCGGTAGCGCAGCGACAGGCCGATGCTGCACACCGCCATGCCGATCGACAGCGCCCATATCCACGACGAGATCTGCGCGCTGGTCAGGCCCGCCGCCTGGCCGGCCTGGAACATCAGCACCAGCGAGCTGGTGTAGCCGGTGAGCATGGCGATGAAACCGGCGACTACCGCCGAGGGGGAGCTGTCTGCCAGCGGGCGCAGGGGCACGGTGGTGGCATCGGTCATAGGGTGAATTCCTTGTACAGGTGTAAGCATTTTTTTCAGGCTACCGTGCCATGGCTTGATCCTTGCCATACAGCAGGCATTGCATTTAGCCGTACAGTCGCCAACTATTGGCCACGGTTGTGCAACTGCGTGAAAGGGGAGGGGCGATGTACAAGGTGTATGGCGATTACCAATCGGGCAACTGCTACAAGGTCAAGCTGATGCTCAGCTTGCTGGGCCGCCCGTACGAGTGGCAGGCGGTGGACATTCTCAAGGGCGAGACCGAAACCCCCGAGTTCCTGGCCATGAACCCCAATGGCAAGGTGCCGGTACTCAAGCTGGAGGATGGCACTTGCCTGTGGGAGTCCAACGCCATCCTGAACTTCCTCGCCGATGGCAGCGAGTTCCTGCCCAGCGAGCCACGCCTGCGCACCCAGGTGCTGCAGTGGCAGTTCTTCGAGCAGTACAGCCATGAGCCGTATATCGCAGTGGCGCGGTTCATCCAGTTTTACCTGGGGCTGCCGGACGAGCGACTGGAGGAATACAAGGGGCTGCACAAGGGCGGTTACAAGGCGCTCAAGGTGATGAACAAGCAGCTGGAGATGACGCCGTACCTGGTCGGCGACCAGTATTCGATTGCCGACGTGGCGTTGTACGCCTACACCCATGTGGCGCATCAGGGCGGGTTCGATCTTTCTGCCTATCCGGCAGTGCAAGCCTGGTTGGCGCGCGTGGCCAGCCATCCGCGGCATGTGCCGATGGTGGATTGAGTTGAGTTATCGCGGGGCAAGCCCGCTCCCACGCCGGTATCTGGCGTGGGAGCGGGCTTGCCCCGCGATGGCTTGTAGCCTCTAAGCGAAGCGCTTGTCCAGGTAGGCAATGATGTCCTTGGACTCATACATCCAGGTCACCTTGTCGCCTTCTTCGATGCGCAGGCATGGCACCTTCACCCGGCCACCGCCTTCGAGCAGCGCCTGGCGGTGCTGGGCATCGTTCTTGGCGTCACGCAGCGCCACCGGCACGTTCAGGCGGTGCAGGGTGCGCCGGGTTTTCACGCAGAACGGGCAGGCGTGGAACTGATACAGGGCTAGGCCCTTGGCTTCCTGCTCAACGCGCGCCTGGGCCGAGGCATCACGCTTCTTCTTGGCCGGGCGGCTGATCCAGTCGCCGAAAACGATGAGCTGGCCGAGGCCGACCCGCAGGGCTTTGACGATCATGACTGACTCCTGATCTGGTTGAGGCGCACAAAACAAAAAGCCGACCCCTGGGGGTCGGCTGCGAATCACGGGCCGATCACTTGATCAGGCTGAGGAACTCGCTGCGGGTGGCGGCGTTGTCACGGAACTCGCCGAGCATCACCGAGGTGAGCATGGTGGAGTTCTGCTTCTCGACACCGCGCATCATCATGCACATGTGCTTGGCTTCGATGACCACGGCCACGCCAGCGGCACCGGTCACCTGTTGCACGGCCTCGGCGATCTGGCGGCTGAGGTTTTCCTGGATCTGCAGGCGACGGGCGAACATGTCGACGATGCGCGCCACTTTCGACAGGCCCAGTACCTTGCCCTGAGGCAGGTAGGCGACATGAGCCTTGCCGATGAACGGCAGCATGTGGTGTTCGCACATCGAATACAGCTCGATGTCCCGGACCAGCACCATTTCGCTGTTGTCGGAGCTGAACAGCGCGTTGTTGGTGACTTCTTCCAGGGTCTGCTCATAACCGCGGCAAAGGTACTTCATGGCCTTTGCAGCCCGCTTGGGCGTGTCGAGCAGGCCCTCGCGGGAGACGTCCTCACCCAGTTGGCTGAGGATCTCGGTGTAGTTCTGTTCCAGGGACATGGATCTACCTGTGGAAAATTTCGCAAAGGCGAAGGGTACGGCGGCGGCGGCGGCGCTGCAAGCGCGATGTCACTCGTCGCGCCCTTCGAGCATGGTTCGCTTGAGCATGACATACACCGCGCCAGTACCACCGTGGCGGGCCTGGCACGAGGTGAAGCCGAGCACCTGCGGGTGCTGGCGCAGCCAGGTGTTGACGTGGCTCTTGATCATCGGGCGCTTGCCGTCGATACGCGCGGCCTTGCCGTGGGTGACGCGCACGCAGCGAACTTCGAGCTTGGTGGCCTCGGCGATGAAGTCCCAGAGGATCTCGCGGGCTTTCTCCACGCTCATGCCGTGCAGGTCGAGGCTGCCCTCGAAGGCGATCTGGCCGAGCTTGAGTTTGCGGATCTGGCCTTCCTGCACGCCGTCGCGGCGCCACATCAGTTCGTCTTCGGCACCGACGTCGATGACGAACTGGTCGGACAGGCCGTCGACCACCAGTGGCTGGTCGCTGCGGATGGTCGCCGCCTGGCGCAGGCCGGCCAGCTGCTTGCGATCGGCCTTGGCCTTGCCGACTTCGGCGCGGTCGTGCTTGATCTGCTTGACCCCGCGCACTTCGCTGCGGAAGAGGGAAAAATCGTCGTCTTGCATGGTGCCTCCACGTGGGCGGCGTAGTTTACGCGAGTGGGGCAGGGTTGTGTTGCCCTGGCCGACGCCATCGCGGGGCAAGCCCGCTCCCACAGGCTATAGCGTGGGAGCGGGCTTGCCCCGCGATGGCGTCAGTCGTGCTTCTTCATCAAATGCGGCGACAGGTTCAGCTCACGCCCGCGGCGCAGGCGAATGCGGCTGCGCCGCCAGAAACGCACGCCGACATACAGCAGCAACAGCCCGACCACGGTCAGTGTGGCCGCGAGCGGGCGGTTGGCATTGAGTTCGGCGAGGGCAGGGTAGTTGCCCAGCAGGCCGGCGATGCCGGCCATGGCGAGCAGGATGCCCAGGGTAGCCAGCAGGACGGAGAAGGCGGCGGCCAGGCGCGCGCCCCAGTTGCGCGGCTCGCGCTGGCGCAGGCGTCTGGCATCGAAACTGCCTTTGAGCTTCATTCGAATTCCTCGGGATCTGGTGTCGCTGATCCGGGTTTCGACCTGCTGCCCGCCCTCGGGTTCCGCCCGTCCGCCGGGCGGTGCCTGGCTCAGACCAGGCTGGCGGTAGGGGCCACGCAGGCGAAGTTGTCGGCCATCACGGCCATCTCGCACTGGTGGATCTGCGCGGCAGGAATGACCCCGTCCTTGAAGGCCAGGTCACGGGTCGCCGAGGCATCTTCCACCAGGGTGCAACGATAACCATAGTCCTTGGCGCGGCGTACGGTGGTGCTGACGCTGGAGTGGCTCATGAAGCCGCAGACGATCAGGTCCAGGTGACCGAGTTCCTGCAGCGTTTCGTGCAGCTTGGTGTTCTTGAAGGCGTTGGGCATGCGCTTTTCGATGATGGTTTCACCGGCCAGCGGCTCCAGGCCCGGGATGAACTCGCCGCGCGCGCCCTGCGGGTCGAACAGGCCGCCGACAGTGCCCAGGTGGCGAACGTGGATGATCGGGCGCCCGGCCTTGCGGGCAGCGTCGAGCAACCGGGCGATGTTGGCCACGGCCTCGTCCATGCCCGACAGCGCCAACGGACCGCTCAGGTACTCCTTTTGCGCGTCGATGACGATCAGGCTGGCTTGGCCCAGCTTGGCCGGCGGGTAGTCGCGGCCGCTGAGGCGGAACATCGTGGTTGGAACGGACATCAAGGGCTCCTTGGATAGGGCTTTTGTGTACCTATTCTCCCTTGCCTTGGCGCCAATGTGAATGGTTGACATTGCAGGCGGCATGGTTACTGGCCTGTGGCTACCCATTCGGCTATCCGAGGGAGCATTTGTGTGGTGTGGGCTGTTAGACTTTTGGCCTGTCTGAAAAGGAGTCCTCCGTGATCACATCCCGCCTGCGCACCCTGCGCGACCATATCCGCTGGGCGGTCAGCCGCTTCCATGAGCATGAGCTGTTTTTCGGCCACGGTGCCGACAATGCCTGGGACGAAGCCCGCCTGCTGGTGCTCGGCGCCGTGCACCTGCCGTGGGAGGTGGCCGACAGCTACCTGGACTGCCAACTGGAAGACGACGAGCGGGTACGCCTGATGCACTTGCTCAAGCGCCGTATCGAGGAGCGGGTACCGACCGCCTACCTGCTGGGCGAGGCGTGGTTCTGCGGCATGTCGTTCATCGTCGATGAGCGTGTGCTGGTGCCGCGCTCACCTATCGGCGAGCTGATCGAAAAACGCTTCGAGCCGTGGCTGGCGGCGGAACCTGCGCGCATCCTCGACCTGTGCACCGGCTCCGGCTGCATCGGTATCGTCGCTGCCGAGGTGTTCCAGGAGGCCGAGGTGGTGCTGGGCGACCTGTCCTTCGAGGCCCTGGAAGTGGCCAACCAGAACATCGAGCGCCACGGGCTGGATGCGCGGGTCTACACCGTGCAGGGTGATGGCTTCGCCGGCCTGCCGGGGCAGCGCTTCGACCTGATCCTGTCGAACCCGCCCTACGTCGACTCGGAAGACTTCGCCGACATGCCGGCCGAATACCACCACGAACCCGAACTGGGCCTGGCCTGCGGCAACGACGGCCTGGACCTGGTGCGGCGCATGCTTGCCGAGGCGGCAGACCATCTGACCGAGAAAGGTTTGCTGATTGTCGAAGTGGGCAACAGCCAGGTGCATGTCGAGGCGTTGTACCCCGAGGTGGACTTTGCCTGGCTGGAGTTCGAGCGCGGCGGGCACGGGGTGTTCATGCTGACTGCCGAGCAGTGCCGACAGCATCAGGAACTGTTCGCTTCGCGGGTTTGATCGGCGTTCGCTGAACTGGGGCCGCTTTGCGGCCCATCGCCGGCAAGCCGGCTCCCACACCGATCGCATAAACCCAAACAATGCGTAATTCCTGTGGGAGCCGGCTTGCCGGCGATGAGGTCAGTGCAAGCTACACAAGGCAATTGCTCCCACCCCGACCGCTGGCTTGCCGGCTGTGTCAGCGCGTGGCAATCCAGATCAGCAGCCCGGCCTGGAACACCGCAAAGGCCACCAGGCAGGTGATGGTGAAGCGCAGCCCGTTGTCCTCGCGGCGGTACTTGGCCACACGCTCGTCACGCTCGCGCAGCTGCGCTTCTTTTTCCATCAGGTTCTGCTCGGCCTGCTGCAGCATGCCGGCGGCGTCGAGGATATCGACCCGCTGCACCTTCTCGGTATTCCAGCCGCCCTTGAGCTGGCCAACCGTGGTTTCCACCACGGCGCCCTTGAGTATCTGGCCTTCGCTGTACTCCACGGCCAGGCCGACGCTGGTCAGCACATGGTCGCGGCGCAGGCGCGTGTCTTCGTTCAGCGCGTCCTTGTTCGGCAGGCTCATGCCTTCGATGTGGTAGCCCGAGCAGCGCTGTTGCAACCATTGCACCGCCTGGGCCAGCAGGTAGCGGCCAAGCCCACGATTGAGCGGCTCCAGCTGCAGGCCGGCGTCGCTGCCGATACGCACCAGGCGCTGTTCGTGATCGACGCGAATATCCAGCTGGTTCTGTTCCTTGCGCACTTTCTGCCCGGGCAGGCGGATTTCCATGCGCAGCAGGCTATGGGCCTTGTCATGCCGCTCGGCGTAACCGAACTGGACGAAGCGCAGCGGGCGGGCGCCGCTGTTGCGATCGGTCGGCAGAGCGGCCAGGCGCAACAGCTGGAAGTGTTCGGCAGCCAGGTCCGCCCACGGCTGCGGGGCGCTTTCCGGGGCTTGTTCTTCGGGCGCCTCGGCGGCGGCGGGAGCATCGGTCATCAGGGCAATCCTCAGGTGCGCGGCGGCCGGGTACTGGTGGACATCGCACGCGCCGTCACCGCCTTCTCATGCCGCGTTATCGGCAGCCATCGCCAAGACCTGAGCCTGCGGCGGCAGGAAAGCTCAGGCCGGCGGCAGGCCATGGATGAAGGCGACGATCCGTTCGCCCAGTTCGCTGGCCAGCGGCAGTTCGGGATTGCTGTAGCTGTCGCGTTGCTGGCGCATGTCCCGGGGGCTGATGCGCAACATGTGGTTCATGCCGTCGATCAGCGCCAGTTGCGCGTCTGGCTTGGCGGCCTTGAGCCGTTCGGCGTCGGCAACCTCTACCTGCACGTCATTGCGCCCCTGAATGATCAGCGCCGGCACCTGGAGCCTGGCGAACGCCGACGCCGGGTCCTGGCGCAGCAGCGAAATCAGGTACGGCTGCACGCTGGGGCGGAACACCTGGCGCAGCGGGGCCGGGACATCCAAGCTGGTCTGCCCGGCCTGCAGGCGGTCGATCAAGGCCACGCCGCCGGCCAGTTGCGCCGCGGGCAGGCGCTGGGCCAACTGCTCGCGCAGCACATCGGCCACCGGGCGACCGCTGCCGGCCAGGGTGATGACCGCGCTGGCGCCGGCCTGCTCGGCGGCCAGGCTGGCAATCAGTGCGCCCTCGCTGTGGCCGATCAGGATCAGCGGGCCGAAACGCGGGTCGTGGCGCAATTTCTGGCCCCAGGCCACGGCGTCGGCGACGTAGCGCTCGACGCTCAGATTGCGCTCGTCCGGGGTGGCCGGCTGGCTGGCGGCCACCCCGCGCTTGTCATAGCGCACGCTGGCGATGTGTTCGCCGGCCAGCAGCAAGGCCAGGCGCTTGAGGTTGTCGATACGCCCGGAGGCCGGGTTGTTGCCGTCGCGGTCGGTAGGGCCGGAGCCGGCGATGATCAGCACCACCGGCGGCGGGGTGTCCTGCTGCGGCAACAGCAGGCTGCCGTGCAGCACGCCCTGGCCGGTGTCCAGGTCGATCGGGCGTTGAAGGACCGTGGGCGCGGCCTGGGCGAGGCTGGCGCAGAACAGCAGGAGCAGGGCGGCGAGGCGCGACGTCATGGAGGGGGTACTACCTGATGAGATGACAGTAGGACAGGGTGGGTGGGGGAAGGTTCTCATGGCCATGTCGTCCCATCGCGGGGCAAGCCCGCTCCCACGATAATCACGTGGGAGCGGGCTTGCCCCGCGATAAGGCCATTCCAGGCAAATGAGCGCCCCGAAGTTTTCACCCATTGCACCGGCTTTCCGTATACTGGCCGCCTCTCACCCACTCAGGCTGATTTCGCGGAGCGTCCATGTCCGGCAATACCTACGGCAAGCTGTTCACTGTCACCACCGCTGGCGAAAGCCATGGCCCGGCGTTGGTCGCCATTGTCGATGGGTGCCCGCCCGGGCTGGAAATCTCCCTGGCCGACCTGCAGCACGACCTCGACCGGCGCAAGCCCGGCACCAGCCGGCACACCACCCAGCGCCAGGAAGCCGATGAAGTGGAGATCCTCTCCGGCGTGTTCGAAGGTCGCACCACCGGCTGCTCGATCGGCCTGCTGATCCGCAACACCGACCAGAAGTCCAAGGACTACTCGGCGATCAAGGACCTGTTCCGCCCGGCCCACGCCGACTACACCTACCACCACAAGTACGGCGAGCGCGACTACCGCGGCGGCGGGCGCAGCTCGGCGCGCGAGACCGCCATGCGCGTGGCAGCCGGCGCCATCGCCAAGAAGTACCTGGCCACCCAGGGCATCCGCGTGCGCGGATACATGAGCCAGCTCGGCCCGATCGAGATCCCGTTCAAGACCTGGGACTCGGTGGAAGACAACGCCTTCTTCAGCCCCGACCCGGCCAAGGTGCCGGAGCTCGAGGCCTACATGGACCAGCTGCGCCGTGACCAGGACTCGGTCGGGGCGAAGATCACCGTGGTGGCCGAGGGCGTGATGCCGGGCCTGGGCGAGCCGATCTTCGACCGCCTCGACGCCGAGCTGGCCCATGCGCTGATGAGCATCAACGCCGTCAAGGGCGTGGAGATCGGCGCAGGTTTCGCCAGCGTCGCCCAGCGCGGCACCGAACACCGCGACGAAATGACGCCGGAAGGATTCCTCAGCAACAACGCTGGCGGAATTCTCGGTGGCATTTCCTCCGGCCAGCCGATCGTCGCCCACCTGGCGCTCAAGCCGACCTCCAGCATCACCACGCCGGGCCGCTCGATCGACATCGACGGCAACCCGGTGGAGGTGATCACCAAGGGTCGCCACGACCCATGCGTCGGTATCCGCGCCACGCCGATCGCCGAGGCGATGATGGCCATCGTGCTGATGGACCACCTGCTGCGCCACCGCGCACAGAATGCCGATGTGAAGGTGAATACCCCGGTGCTGGGCCAGCTCTGACAGTCCCGGCCCCATCGCGGGGCAAGCCCGCTCCCACGGGATTCGTGGGAGCGGCGGTGCGCCGCTGCGACTTGCCCCGCGATAGGGCCGGTAGCCTCTGAACGGACTTCCCATGCCTCCCATCCCCTACTGGCGCCTGTCCAGCTTCTACCTCTTCTACTTCGCCCTGCTCGGTTCCACCGCGCCGTTCCTGGCCCTGTACTTCGATCACCTTGGCTTTTCCCCGGCACGCATCGGCGAGCTGGTGGCCATCCCCATGCTGATGCGTTGCATCGCCCCCAACCTGTGGGGCTGGCTGGGTGACCGCAGTGGCCAGCGCCTGCTCATCGTGCGCCTGGGTGCCCTGTCGACCCTGGCGACCTTCTCGCTGATCTTCTTCGGCAAGAGCTACGCCTGGCTGGCGCTGGTGATGGCCCTGCACGCGTTCTTCTGGCATGCGGTACTGCCGCAGTTCGAGGTGATCACCCTGGCCCACCTGCACGGCCAGACCGCGCGCTACAGCCAGGTGCGGCTGTGGGGCTCGATTGGCTTCATCCTCACCGTGGTCGGCCTGGGGCGCCTGTTCGAACAGTTGAGCCTGGACATCTACCCGGTGGCCCTGGTGACCATCATGGCCGGCATCGTCGCCGCCAGCCTGTGGGTGCCCAACGCGCAGCCAGTGGAGCATGCCGAACGGCGCGGGGCAGGGGGCTTCCTCAAGCAGTTGCTGGCCCCTGGCGTGCTGGCGTTCTACCTGTGCGTGGGGCTGATGCAGCTCAGCCACGGCCCGTACTACACCTTCCTTACCCTGCACCTCGAGTCGCTGGGCTACAGCCGCGGCGCGATCGGCCTGCTGTGGGCGCTGGGGGTGGTGGCCGAGGTGCTGGTGTTCATGGGCATGAGCCGCATTTTTGCGCGTTTCTCGGTGCGCCGGGTGCTGCTGGCGAGCTTCCTGCTGGCCGCCGTGCGCTGGCTGCTGCTGGGCAACCTGGCGGATATCCCGGCGGTGCTGGTGCTTGCCCAGGTGTTGCATGCCGCCACCTTCGGTTGCTTCCACGCCGCCAGCATCGCCTTCGTGCAGTCCAGCTTCGGTGCCCGCCAGCAGGGCCAGGGCCAGGCGTTGTACGCCGCCCTGTCCGGCACCGGTGGTGCGCTGGGCGCGCTGTATTCGGGTTACAGCTGGAAACTGCTGGGCCCGCACTTCACCTTTGGTATGGCCAGCGTCGCGGCACTGGCGGCAGCCGTTATCATTGCCCTCCGTTTGAAAGACAGCAGGAACGACCCCTGATGAGCATCCTCAGCGTTTTCCACCGCAGCAGCCCGGAAATTGCGAACAAGGTACTGACCCACCACGACGACATCGTCGCCACCCTGGCCGAGCAGGGTGTACGCCTGGCGCGCTGGGAGTCCGGCGCGCGTCTGCGTCCGGGCAGCAGCCTGGGCGAGGTGCTGGACGCGTGCCGCGCACCGCTCGACCGGCTGATGAGCGAGCATGGCAGTGCCACCTTCAGCCTGCTCAGCCGCGATGGCGTCGACTCCGCCGAGGTCGACTTGCGCGACGAGCATGTGCATGACGACGAGCAAGTGTTCGCGCTGATCAGCGGGCGCGCACAGTTGAGCCTGCGCCTGGGCGATTTTGTCTATGCGGTACTGTGCGAGAAAGATGATGTGCTGGTGGTGCCGGCTGGCACCCGGCGCTGGCTTGACCTGGGGGACACGCCGTTCTGCCTGGCGCTGCAGCTGCACGCCAGCGAGCAGGGCGTGCAGCCGCGTTTCACCGGGGATCTCGGTGCCCGGCAGTTCCCGGGGTTTGGCGAGCTCTGAAACAGCTGCTCAGCGGTAGGTCGGCAGCGCGAAGCGCTGCTGGCTCTGCAGCCTGGAGATCACCGGCAGTTCACTGGCTTGTTCGGCGAGGTCACGGCGCAGCGCACTGATCGCCCACGACAGCTGTTCGGCACTGTGCAGTTGCGCGTAGCTCAGCACGCGGCGGGTGACCACGCCATCGGCGGCGCGCAAGGTCAGCAGCACACCGCCGTCCGGGCGGGCCTGAGTGTCCACCTGATAAGCGGAAAACACCGAGACGAACTTTTGCTGGATGAGGTCCATATCAACTCCTGACTGATGTGTGGGCAGACATGAGTTGGTTTTTGCAGTGATCGTGCCATTCTGTTTGTTATAAAAAGTCCTTTAAAAACAATAGTTTAATGAGGATTATTAGGTGCCTTGCATTGCATTCTGCAAGGTCGTGCAATTTGCACAGTGCATTTTGCACGGTCATAGCTTCTGTCTCTGCCCCCCATAGAATCTGAACCTTTGACCCGCTGGCGGTGCCTGACCAACACTTGGGCCCATTCAATTGCCAGGAGGTTCCAGATGTCTGACCAACAGCCCACGCCCATGACCGCCGAAGAAACCGCCGCGTTCGCCGAAGAAGTCTTCGAGCGTGCCCGCCGCGGCGATGCGCCGATGCTCGGGCGCCTGCTCGACAGCGGCTTGCCGGTCGATTTACGCAACCATAAGGGCGATACCCTGCTGATGCTGGCCAGCTACCACGGCCACCATGAAGCGGTGCAGGTGCTGCTGGCCCACGGTGCCGACCCACTGATCGCCAACGCCAACGGCCAGTTGCCCATCGCTGGCGCGGCGTTCAAGGGCGACCTGGCGATGATTCGCCTACTGCTGGAGCAGGGCGTGCCGGTAGACGCCGCCGCAGCGGACGGCCGCACCGCACTGATGCTGGCGGCGATGTTCAATCGTCTGGAGATCATCGACTACCTGCTGGCCCAGGGCGCCGACCCGACCCACCGCGATGCCGCGGGGGCCACCGCACTGATGGCTGCGCGCACCATGGGCGCGACGGACGCCGCAGCGCGCCTCGAAGCACTCGCCGGCTAACGGCCTGGGGGCGTTTGCGGCTATCCTTGGCGCCTTTTCACGCCAACCCGCAGGGCCCCCCCATGAAAGACCAGTTGCTCGAACTCATCCGTCTCATCGCTGCCGGCTGCATGCGCGATGAGGATATCGAGCGCATCGCCGACGAAGCCGCCCAGGCTTACGCCGACCCCGCCGCCTTCCTTGCCGCCAACCCGGACATCAACTTCGACGACACCTTCCCGTTCCCGCTGGGCGAATGGGTGGTGGTCGGCAGCCTGCCCGACACCGTGCTGTTCCAGGCCGACAGCTACCAGGAGTTGTTCCAGCAGATCTGCGATTCGTTCGACAAGAGCGTGCCGTTCACCCTCAAGCCCAAGCAGCTGGCGCGTACCGAGCCCTTGACTGCGCTCAACCGCATCCAGGTGCAGATGGGCGCGCTGAACAAGGAAGCCGGCGGTTATGTGCTGCTGAACTTCAGCCAGTTGCTCGACGATGAGTTGCAGGTGGTGATGGTGGGGCAGAACGACCTGGCGCGGGTACTGGAGCTGGGCGCAGCGGTGGGGATCAAGGTCGAGCCGGCGCTGGAAGCGTTGAAGGTGGCTGTGCACGTCTGAAATTTGCGTCGCTATTTTCGCGGGTAAACCCGCTCCCACAGGTTCCGTGCATTCCCCACGATTGCACAGTACCTGTGGGAGCGGGTTTACCCGCGAAATGGGCCTGAAGGTTGCTGTCAGTTTCAACCCAACGCGGTATCGAGAAACATCATCACCGCAAACCCGCCCATCAACCCCAGTGTCGCCGCGGTCTGGTGGCCGTTGCGGTGGGTCTCCGGAATCACCTCGTGGGATACCACGAAGATCATCGCCCCCGCCGCCAGGCCCATGCTGATCGGGTAGGCCAGGGCGAATCCGGTGGAGATGCCCAGGCCGATCACCGCTCCCAACGGCTCCATCAGGCCGGAGCCGATCGCCACCAGCGCCGCCTTGAAGTTGGACAACCCCGTGGCGCGCAGGGCCAAGGCGACCGCCAGACCCTCGGGAATGTCCTGGATGGCGATGGCGCTGGTCAGTGGCAGGCCGATGCTCATGTCGCCGTTGGCGAAACTCACGCCGATGGCCATGCCTTCGGGCAGGTTGTGCAGGGTGATGGCCAGCACGAACAGCCACACCCGGCTCACCCGCTCGGCCTGCGGGCCACAGGGGCCGGTGCTTTCGTGCTCGTGCGGGGTGAAACGGTCGAGGCCGAGCATCAGCAGCACGCCCAGGCCCATGCCCAGCACCACGGTGAAGGCCGCGGCCGGGCCGTTGCCGGTGATCTCGCGGGCGGCGTCGAGGCCGGGCAGAATCAGTGAGAAGGAACTCGCGGCGAGCATCATGCCGGCGGCAAAGCCAAGCATCACGTCCTGGCTGCGCGCGCTGACGTCGCGCAGGACCACCGCAAGCACCGCGCCCAGCGCGGTGGCCGCAAAGCCGGACAGGCCGCCGAGGGTGGCCAGGGGCAGGTGGTCGGCATGGTCACCGTTGAGCGCGTTCCAGATGCTAGCCAGCAGCAGCGCGACGATGGCCAGCAGGCTCAAGCCCAGGCCGGCGCTGAGCCAGGGTGTGGTGCGGGCCTGTTGCCGCCAGGCGCTGAGTGGCGAGAAGGGGGCGGCGTCCTGGGTGTGGGCTGGGGGCATGCGGACCTCGAAGCGATGAATGTTGCCAGTCTATCCACTGACTGGCCCGTGGGACCAAGGATTCCCCTCTATCGAGGCCATAGCCAGCTATGCTCTGGCTCACATTCACCTCACGGGAGCGGCGGCATGGGCTCTACTTTCAACGGGCTGGTCGGCCTGGTCATCCTCGCCCTGGACATCTGGGCGGTGCTCAACGTACTCAAAAGCAGCGCCGAAGTCGGCATCAAGGTGTTGTGGATCCTGCTGATCGTGCTGCTGCCGGTGCTGGGGCTGATCATCTGGGCCATTGCCGGCCCGCGGGGCAACCTGCGGATCTGATCGCCTGCTGCGGCGAAAAACTGGCATCAGCCGTTACAATTTGCCCACGACAAGGCCTATCCTGCCATAGCCTGTGAAAGGCGCTATCGACAAAATTTTCACACTCGATTTTCGAGAATCCGCGCCGCACAATGCCGCTCTGGTCCGGTGCCATGATCGATGGCAAGGCCTGGCTGTCGGCGATTTCGCCCTTTTCGCAAACCCGCAATCCTTAGGACCTCTCCATTCATGGCTAACACGGATGCCCTGAAGCAAGGGGGCGCGCGAGGCTCGTTCTCGCCGACCCTGAAATCCCACCTGGCCTATACGCTGCTCAGCGGCCTGGTGATCATGCTGATGCTCAGCCTCGTGCGCCTGGCGCTGCTGGTCTACAACAGCGACATGATCGGCGACACCCCGTACTCGACCGTGGCCGAAGGCTTCCTCAACGGCCTGCGCTTCGACCTGCGGGTGGTGGTGTACATCAGCATTCCGCTGCTGTTGGCCCTGCTCAGCCCCTGGCTGATGGCCCGGCGTGGCCTGTTCCGGCTGTGGCTGACCATCGCCTCGAGCGTGGTGATGTTCCTCGGCCTGATGGAGATGGATTTCTACCGCGAGTTCCACCAGCGCCTGAACGGCCTGGTGTTCCAGTACATCAAGGAAGACCCCAAGACCGTCATGAGCATGCTCTGGTACGGCTTCCCGGTGGTGCGCTACATCCTGGCCTGGCTGGTCGGCACCTGGCTGCTGAGCCTGCTGTTCAAGGGCATCGACCGCCTGACCCGTGGCGCTGGCGCCAGCCTGCAGGGCGCTGGCACGCGTACCGTGGCGCCTTGGTATGGCCGCCTGGTGGTGTTCGTAGTCATCCTGCTGATTGCCGTGGTTGCCGCCCGTGGCACCCTGCGTCAGGGCCCGCCCATGCGTTGGGGCGATGCTTTCACCACTGACTCGAACTTCGTCAACCAGCTTGGCCTGAATGGCACCCTGACGCTGATCGATGCCGCCAAGAGCCGCTTCGGTGAAGACCGCGCCAACATCTGGAAAGCCACCCTGGACCAGAACCTGGCCACCCAGAGCGTACGCGACCAGCTGCTGACCCCGCATGACACCCTGGTCGATGCCGACGAAGCGGCGATCCGTCGCGACTTCGTGCCGCCCCAGGAGCGCACCCTGCCGATCAAGAATGTGGTGGTCATCCTGATGGAAAGCTTCGCCGGGCACTCGGTGGGCGCCTTGGGCAGCGAGGCCAACATCACCCCGTACTTCGACAAGCTGGCCAAGGAGGGGCTGCTGTTCGACCGCTTCTTCTCCAACGGCACCCATACCCACCAGGGGATGTTCGCCACCATGGCCTGCTTCCCCAACCTGCCGGGCTTCGAATACCTGATGCAGACCCCGGAAGGCGGCCACAAGCTGTCCGGCCTGCCAGCGCTGCTCAGCGCCCGCGACTATGACGACGTCTACGTTTACAACGGCGACTTCGCCTGGGACAACCAGTCCGGGTTCTTCGGCAATCAGGGCATGACCACCTTCATCGGCCGCAACGACTTCGTCAATCCGGTGTTCTCCGACCCGACCTGGGGTGTTTCCGACCAGGACATGTTCGACCGCGGCAACGAAGAGCTGGCCAAGCATGACGGCAAGAAGCCGATCTATGCCCTGCTGCAGACGCTGTCCAACCACACCCCGTACGCGCTGCCCAAGGACCTGCCGGTCGAGAAGGTCACCGGCCAAGGCCGCCTGGACGAACACCTGACCGCCATGCGCTACTCCGACTGGGCGCTGGGCCAGTTCTTCGAGAAGGCGCGCAAGGAGCCGTACTTCAAGGAGACCCTGTTCGTCATCGTTGGCGACCACGGCTTCGGCAACCACCAGCAGGTCACCGAGCTGGACCTGGGCCGCTTCAACGTGCCGCTGTTGCTGATTGCCCCGGGTATCCAGGACAAGTTCGGCGCGGTCAACCACACCGTGGGTACCCAGGTCGACATCGTGCCGACCATCATGGGTCGCCTCGGTGGCCAGGCCCGCCACCAGTGCTGGGGTCGTGACCTGCTCAACCTGCCGGAAGGCGATCAGGGCGTGGGTATCATCAAGCCGTCGGGCAGCGAACAGATCGTCGGCCTGGTGCAAGGTGACCGCATTCTCATCGAGTCCAAGGACATGAGCCCGCGTATGTACCGTTACCAGCTGGGCCGTGAGTTCAAGGCCGAGCTGATCGAAAGCCCGGACGAGTCGCAGTTGCAGAAAAAGCTGGAGGCCTACATCCAGACCGCGACCAAGAGCCTGCTGGACAACACCGCGGGTGTGGTCCATGGCACGCCGAAGTAAGTAAGTCGTTGCAGCGAAAAAGCCCGCCCTGATCCGGCGGGCTTTTTTTATCAGGTTTCATGCTTGGGGCTGAACAATTGCCCCCTTGCCAGGGTCAAGCTAGTACGCAGTTTCACTCACCGTAGTGGTAGCGAGGGCTGATCGATGAAAGAGTGGGAAGTCCGTTTTGCTGATCAGAAGGGCGAACCGCAATCGCTGTTGCTCAACGCCGAGCAGCGCCCCAGTGAGGAAGATGCCGCACGGGCGATTCGCTCCCGTTTGTTTCCGCTCATGGATGAGCTGGACCTCAACGATTTTCAGGATCGCAGTTTCTCCCCGACTGCGCGTTGGCTCAAGGAGCAGAGCGGCGTCACCATCACCGCTATCCACGAAGCCCCCTGAACAACGGGTTTCTGGCAAGGTGCCGGCTCAGGCACTACGCTGTTTGAACGCGTGGGCCTAATCTGCGGGCCCGCGTCGTCTTCATTCTCGTTTTGCATCAGCTCTAAACGCCAGGCAGGTTTCAAATGCCAGGCAAGTGCGTTGTGCACGGAAAGTCTATCCATTGCATTGCAGGAGGACGTTTCATGAGCAGCCTGAACGACGATATCAGCAGCAGTGTCCTCAGCCAGATGAAAGCTGGCGGTTTCGATTTCACCCGCATCCACCCCATCGAGTTCTATGCCGTGTTCCCCGACGAGGCCTGTGCGCGCCGGGCGGCGGGGCAGTTCCGTGGGGAGTCGCTCAGTGCCCAGGTGAGTGAGCGTGACGATGGCGCCTGGCACCTGGAGCTGAGCAAGGTCATGTACGCCACCTACGGCGGGATTGGCGCTTTCGAGGCATCGTTCGAACGCGTGGTTTCGCCCTATGGCGGCGAGGTGGAAGGCTGGGGCGTCAAGCAGGAGCGGCCGATCGCCTGAGGCCATTTCAGAATAGCTTTCGCCTGCCGCTCCTACAGAAACAGCGCACGATCGGCCTCACTGTTTACGCCCGGCCATATGATTCAGATACGCCAGCAGCGCATCGAGCTCCTGCTCGCTCAGCACCGCAGTGGAAAACCCCGGCATCCTTGCCTGCGGCCACTGCCGCAGGCTCTGCGGGTCGCGGATGTACTGGCGCAGGAACGCCGGCTGGAAATACTCGGTGGGGTTGTGTGGCAGGTTCAAGTCCGGGCCGAACTGCGCGTCGCCTGCGCCATTGAGGCGGTGGCAGGCCAGGCAGTTCTGCTGGAACAGCGCGAAGCCCTGGCGCACCGGGTCATTCTCCGGCAGCGCGGGGGCGGGCAGCAGGGCCGGGAAACGCGCCTCCACCGGCGCCAGGCGGCGGATCGTGGCGATCTGGAACGGCCATTGTTCGGGGCGGATACCGCTGGCCTGCGGGTTGGTCCAGACCAGGTAGAACGGCCCGGCGCTAGGCTTGCCTGCGGCCAGCGGCGGCCAGCCATGGGCGGGGTCTTCGATGGCCAGCCAGGCCTGGGCCGGGCCGCTTTGCAGCAGCGGGCCGGCCGGCATTTCGGCGGCGAAACCATCCAGGGCCACGGCTTGCAGGTGATCTACTGCGCTCACCCCTTCGAGCAGCGCAGCCAGCGGCACCGCGCGGTAATGCATCGCGCGTTTGTAGGCCACATCCTGTTCGATGGTGATGTCGCGGGCTTGTGGGTGGTCGAGCAGTTGCTCGCTCTGCCATTGCTGGTGCTTTTCGCCCAGCTCCAGGTTCAACTGCGCCGCCGAAAGCAGCGGTGTGAGCAACAGGCAGAGCAGGGCGAGGTACAGGCGCATGGGGGTCTCCAACCATCAAGGTCGGCAGATTACCCGTGCACTGCCCGCAAAGGCTACAGCCGCCGTCAGCCAAACAGCCGGGTGAGGTTCGGCAGAATCAGTAGCAGTGTGGTGGCGAAGAGTATGAGCCCGGCTTGGCGTACTTTCGATTGTCTGAACATGGCGGACCGCCTTCTTGTTGTTATTCCTGAATAGCCCTTGGCTTCCCTGTCACGCGTCGGGTCGATCGCAGTGGCGTGGCATGACGCCGTTGCTGCTTGCCTCGTGTTTTGTCGATATACAACCAACAGTAGGGCGCGCGTCAGGCATGTTTCAGAACCCTTTGTTCTATTGGATTTTGCATTGATATCCGAGCGTTTTAAGGCCACTGGCCACCTCGCTGGCACGCACTGGCTAGACGAGTGCGCGCAGGGGGTTACCGAGGGTTACAGGGCCTACCGTTCGTCCGGACATCCTACTTGCTTGTGCTGATATTTCGCGTCAGTCTTTACAGCAAATCCCACCCACATGTCGTTCAGGACTACCGCTATGTCGTTACGCATCTGCATCCTTGAAACCGATGTCTTGCGACCGGAGCTGCTCGCGCAGTACCAGGGCTACGGAAGGATGTTCGAGCAGCTGTTTTCGCGTCAGCCGATCGCTGCCGAGTTTGACGTGTACAACGTCATGAACGGCGACTACCCCCCGGACGGCGTAGCCTTCGATGCTTACCTGGTCACCGGCAGCAAAGCCGACTCGTTCGGCGACGACCCGTGGATCCAGACCCTCAAGGCCTACCTGCTCAAGCTGTATGAGCGTGGCGAGAAGCTGCTGGGCGTGTGCTTCGGCCATCAACTGCTGGCGCTGACCCTCGGTGGCAAGGCCGAGCGCGCCGACAAGGGCTGGGGTGTGGGTGTTCATCGCTACAGCCTGGCGGCCCATGCCCCGTGGATGGACCCGCAAGTGTCCGAGCTGACCCTGCTGATCAGCCACCAGGATCAGGTCACCCAATTGCCCAAGGACGCAACGGTGATCGCCTCCAGCGATTTCTGCCCGAACGCCGCCTATCACATTCGCGACCAGGTGCTGTGCTTCCAGGGCCACCCGGAGTTCGTCCACGACTATTCCCGCGCATTGCTCGATGCGCGCCAGGATTACCTGGGGGATGAGGTCTATCAGAAAGCCGTGGCCAGCCTGGCCACCGAGCACCAGGGTGACCTGGTGGGCGAGTGGATGCTGCGCTTCATCCAGCAGCCGGCCAAGTCCAAGCCTGACGCGGCCTGATCGATCGCGGGGCAAGCCCGCTCCCACGCTGGCTGGACTGCCCCCAAGGGTTGGATTGGTGTCCAACTTCTAGGGGGCAGTCCAGGTCGTGGGAGCGGGCTTGCCCCGCGATGCGTTCTACAGCCAGCCCGATCGCTTGAAGCTGTAGAACAACCCCGCACACCCCAGTCCGATCACACTCAGCACGGCAAAATAGCCGTAGTGCCAGCCCAGCTCCGGCATGTTCTGGAAGTTCATCCCGTAGATCCCGGCAATCGCCGTGGGGAACGCCAGGATTGCCGCCCAGGCCGCGAACTTGCGCTGGGTGATGCTCTGGCGCGAAGACTCCAGCAGCATGCCGATCTCGATGGTCTGGCTGGCGATGTCGCGGATGCCGGCCAGGTCCTCCATCTGCCGCGTGACGTGGATCTGCACGTCGCGAAAGTACGGGCGCATGTTCTTGTCGATGAACGGGAAACTCAAGCGCTGCAGCTCCTCGCTCACCTCGACCATCGGTGCCACGTAGCGGCGCAGGCGCAGGATGTCGCGGCGCAGGCTGTGCAGGCGCTGGATATCCTCCTCCTTGAGCGAGTTGCTGAGCACGCTCTGCTCCAGCTCTTCGATCTCGCCGTGGATGGCTTCGCTGACGGGCTGGTAGTTCTCGGTGACGAAGTCGAGCAGGGCGTACAGCACGAAATCTTCACCGTGCTCGAGCAGCAGCGGGCGCGCCTCGCAACGTTGGCGCACCAGGGCATAGGATTTCGAATGGCCGTTGCGGCAGGTGATGATGTAGCCGTTGCCGGCAAAGATGTGGGTCTCGATGAATTCCAGCCGGCCCTCGTGGCGCACTGGGGAGTAGGTGACGATGAACAGTGCGTCGCCGAAGGTTTCGAGTTTCGGCCGGCTGTGTTTTTCCAGGGCGTCTTCGATCGCCAGTTCGTGCAGGCCGAACTGCCGCTGCAGGTTGGCCAGCTCCTCGGCATTGGGCTCTTCAAGGCCGATCCAGACGAAATGCCCAGGCTTGCGGGCCCATTCGGCGCCTTCATCGAGGCTGATGTTGGTGACTTTCCTGCCGGCACTGTACACCGCAGAGGCGACGACTCGACCCATGGTTGTCCGCTTATTCGGTTGAACACAACGGACAGCTTGGGCTGTGCGGGCGCTTGGGGCAACCCGCAGACATGAAGAATTGCGCAGGCCCTATCGCTGGCAAGCCAGCTTCCACAGGTGCAGCGCAAGTTTCGAGAATGGCGCGGTGAGGGTGGGAGCCGGCTTGCCGGCGATAGGGCCCGAGAGTCAGGCCCCGTTGCCTGGCAGTTCGTTTTCCATATGGTCGATGCAATGCTGCATCTGCGCCTGGCACTGCTCGATCAAGGCGGGCAGGTCGCGCTGGGTCAGGCCTGCGGTGGCGATCGGCGCCAGCGAGCGAATGATCACCGTGCGCCGGCGCCAGCTGTTCAGGCCCATGCGCCGGGTGTAACGGCTGACGCACACCGGCACAATCGGCACGCCGGCTTCGAGGGCCATGTGGAACGCGCCTTTCTTGAACGGCAACAGCTGTTCGCCCGGGTTGCGCGTGCCCTCGGGGAAGACCCAGATCGAGGTGTCGTGCTGCAAGGTGCGGGTAGTCGCCTGCAGCGCCTGGCGTGCCTGGAAGCTGTTCTTGCGGTCTATCAGCACGTTGCCGCCCAGCCAGAACAACTGGCCGAACAGCGGCACCCAGCCCAGGCTTTTCTTGCCGATGGCCACGGTGCGCCGCGGCACCACCTGGCCAATGATGAACAGGTCGTAGTTGGATTGATGGTTGGCAATGATCACGCAGCCCGGGGGCTGGTCCCACAACGGGCCGACCTCGGCCTTGACCTTGATGCCCATGAACCAGGCGGCGGGCACGCTGTAGAGGCGGGCGAACAGGCGGCTGTTGTCGGGGTTGAACGGGCGCAGCAGGCCGATGACCAGGCCGAGCACTCCTACGAGCAGGAAATGCAGCCCCAGCAGGAGCATGCGAAGCAGATAAAGCATGGTACGACTCACACAGGACGATCGCGGCGCAGTGTACGGACGTGCACTGATGGCGGCAAATGCTGTGGGAGGTTTGATGTCTTGTCTGTAGGACCGGCCCGATGAGGCCGATCCTGCAGGTGTTCAGGGCCGCCAATCAGCCCAGGTGGTTCTGGTCCGCCAGGATGGCCTCGTCCAGCACCTCCAGTAGGCCTTTGCGCACCTTCAGCTTGGTGTTCTTGTGCGCCAGCATGTTCAGCTTCTTCATTTCACGGGCGACCGCTGTGGCGGTTTCCAGCAGTTGCTCGGCCGGCACCACTTTGTCGAGGAAGCCAGCGTCCACCGCGCCCTGCGGGTCGAACACCTCGGCATTGTTCACCGAGCGCTGGAAGGCTGCACGGCTCAGGCGGTCACGGGCCAGTTCGATGCCGGCATGGTGCATGGTCATGCCGATCTGCACTTCGTTCAGACAGATCTTGTAGGGGCCTTCGACACCGATGCGGTAGTCGCCCGACAGCAGCAGGAAGGCGCCCTTGGCCACGGCGTTGCCAGGGCAGGCGACGATCACCGGGAAGGGGTGCGAGAGCAGGCGGCGGGCCAGGGTGGAGCCAGCGGTGACCAGCCCGACGGCTTCCTTGGGGCCGGCGGTCATCACCTTGAGGTCGTAACCGCCGGAGAGAATGCCCGGCTGGCCGGTGATGATCACGATTGCACGTTCTTCCACGGCGCGGTCGAGCGCGGCGTTGAACGCCTTGATGACCTCCGGCGAGATCGCGTTGACCTTGCCGTTGTTCAGGGTCAGGGTGGCGATGCCGTCTTCGGCGTGGTAGGTAATCAGCTCGCTCATGGCAGAGTCCTTAGGGTGGCGTGGCGACGACGTTACCCAGCGTCGCCAGCCAGGTAAAGCACCAAGGCTGACCGGTCGGTCAGCGCCAGGCCGCTACCCCTCGCACCATCGGGCCGGCGTATCTGCGGCAGGTAAAAGCGCAGGCCACAATGGCAGCTTTGCCTTGATAACCGAGCGAATTCGGCTGATTGGCTTAAGCGCATGAAAATTCTGAAAAAAATGCTTGCCAAAGAAAAGCTCTTCTACTAAATTAGCGCGCCTCGACAGGCTGAATAGCTTGAAGAGAAACGGTGAAGTGTCCGAGTGGTCGAAGGAGCACGCCTGGAAAGTGTGTATACGAGAAATCGTATCAAGGGTTCAAATCCCTTCTTCACCGCCACATTCTACGAGAAGCCCCCGAATCGAAAGGTTCGGGGGCTTTTTGTTTTGCGCCGCCGGCCATGCCTGGGCAAAGGGCACTGATATTTTTGCCAGTTGGAAAGGTTAGGCCCTGGCGCTAGCGTGGGGCATGTGTTTCTGGACGCTGCAAGCTCCAGGAGGTGCCTCATGTCCGCGATCACGGCGTTTCTTGACGCGCGTTTTGCCGAGCTTCAGCGAGGTTGGTACGAGCGAGGGATGGCCAGCCTGGTTGAAGGGCTGACCGAGTTTCGCCTGACGCTGCCCGATAACGCTTGGGCGAAGGGCGTCCTGCCAGCATGCCGGCAGCATCGTCTGGATAGCCTGCTGCTGGAGGATCCTTTTACCCGGCGTGCGCGTGAACGGCCGCGAGGCTACGCCGGAGACGCGGTCATGATGGACTATATGTATTTTCGCGAACCGCCCAGTCCTTGCAGCGATATAGGCCAGCAGGTGTTCGCGTTCCTGACCGACAGCCCCAATGCCGCGAGCGTGCGCTGGCGACGCGAGCATATCGCGAGCCTGATCAATGCAGAGGTCCGCCAGCGCAAGACATTGTCCGTGCTCGGAGTGGCGTGTGGTCATTGTCGTGAGGGGCTGCTACTCAGCAACGAAGCGATGCTGGCCATCTCCCGATACGACGTGCTGGACCAGGATGACGAAAGCCTCGAGGTCATTGGCCGGACACTGCCCGGGCATATCAAGCCCAAGAAGCTGGCCGCACAAGCGCTAGGCGAGCAGCAGGAGCTGTGTGGCTTCGACTTTGTCTATTCCGCAGGCCTGTATGACTATCTTGACGAGCCCCAGGCCGCCGCCCTGACCAAGGTGCTCGTCGAGCGTACAGCGCCCGGAGGGACGGTGCTGGTGGCCAACTTCACCCAGGACAATTGGGGGCGCGGCTACATGGAGGCGTTCATGAACTGGCGCCTCGTGCTAAGAACCCGTGATGACATGCGGCGGCTGGTGCCAGCCACCGGAGTGGCCGGCAGTGCACTGTACTTCGATCCTTATCGCAATGCGATCTACCTGAAGATAGTGCGGGCGTGAGCCCAGGTTCAGAAGCTCACCGACGCCGACAACCGTGCCGTGCGCGACGCGCCCTGGAACAGGTAGTTGTCCCCCAGGTAATCGCCCACGTCGCGCCAGTAGCGCTTGTCGAATACGTTGTCCACGGTCAGGCGCAGCACCGTGTCGTAGCCGCCGATGCGGGTGCTGTAGCGGCTGCCGATGTCGAACACGGTGTAACCGCCGACTTCGACGTTGCCGGCTTGGCTGGCGTACTTGCTGGCGCTGTAGCGCGCGCCGCCGAGCAGTGCCAGGCCCGGCACGGGCAGGGCGTAGTCGGCGTGCAGCGCGGCGCGCACGCGTGGCACGTTGATCGCCTGATGGCCCTCGTAGGCGTCGGTGCCGCTGTCCTGCACCCGGGCGCGGATTGCCGCGGCACTGGCCTGAAGCTGCAGCTTCGAGGTCACCCAGCCGCTGGCGCCCAGTTCCAGGCCAGTGTTCTTCTGCTGGCCCTGCTGCACGTAGGTGAAAGTGCCGTCGTCCTGCGGCTGTGCGTACTGGTAGGCCTGGCGGATCTGGAACAGCGCGGCACTGAAGCTCATGCCCTGCCAATCGCGCTTGATGCCCACTTCCAGCTGGCGCGACAGGGTGGGGGCGAGGATCTCGGCGGCGTTGCTGGCGAACCACGGCGCCGTGCCGCCACTGGAAAGGCCTTTGGAGTAGCTGGCGTACAGCGTGGTGTCAGGCTGCGGCTTGTAGATCAGCGCCGCATTGGGCAGCAACTGGTACTGCCGGGTATGCCGGCCGGCGATACCGTTTTCATCCCAGGTCTTCTCGTCCAGGCGCACTTCGCGAGCGCCAATGACGGTCTGCCAGTGTTCGTTGAAGGTGATGCGATCGCTGACAAACAGGCCGTACTGGCGGCTGTCCAGGCGGCGTTCGCTGTCGCCGATGGGCCTGTCGGATGGTGCCAGCGCCGGTGCGCCGGTGTAGATGTTGCCCGTGCCCAGCCACTCGTTGTAGTACGAGCGCTGGTCGAGGGTGCGGCGCTGTGCGCTGGCACCCACCGTCAGCTCATGGCCTACGCCGAACGCTTCGAAGCGGCCATCGAGCATGGCCTGGGCCTCGTCGGTGCGCCGGGTGTCGTCGGGGCTGCGGAAATCGTAGATGTCGTAGTCGCCGTTGCTGGCAAAGAACGCGCCCTCACTGGAGCCCCAGGCAAACGCGCTGTAGTCATCGATCACCACCTTGCTGCGCGACGCGCTCAAGGTGCCGTTCCAGTCATCGTTGAAGCGGTACTTGAAGCGCCCGCCCAGGTTCAGCGAGTCGTTCTGCACCGGCTTGGCCCACTGCTGCCAGGCCAGGTGGTCCTTGGGGTCGACGTTGTGCGGCAGTTGGCTGCCGCCCAGCAGTTGGTAGCCCGGCACCGAGTACTGCTCGCGGTGCTGGTATTCGGCGTCCAGCTCCAGCACGGCGTCGGGGTTGATCTGCCAGTCGGCGGCCAGCGAAGCGAAGTCGCGCTTGCCGTCGGCATGGTCGACATAGCTGCGGATGTCTTCATGGGCCAGGTTGACGCGCAGGCCAAACTGGCGCTCGGCGCCGAACCAGCCGCCCAGGTCGGTGGCCAGGTAGCGTTCACCCTGTTCATTGGTGGAAACGCTGAGCGTGCGAACGTCTTCCGTGCGCTTGGTCACGTAGTTGACCAGCCCGCCAGGCTCCGACACGCCGCTTTGCAGCCCCGACAGCCCCTTGAGCAGCTCGACCTGCTGTTTGTTTTCCAGTGCCACGTTCTGCTCACCGGCGATGGTCTGGCCGTTGATCCGGTAACTGCTGGCGGCATTGAGCTCGAAACCGCGCACGTTGAAGTTCTCGTAGTAACCGACCGGCGCATAGCTTTCACCCACCGAGGCGTCGCTCTGCAACACTTCGCTCAGTTTGCGCACCTGGCGGTCGTCGAGCAGCTGGCGGCTGAACACGCTGACCGCCGCCGGGGTATCGAGCAGCGGAGCATTGTGCAGCCCGCCGACCTGCGCCTCGCGGGCCTGGTAGCCATCGCTGCCGTACACCTCGGTGACCTTTACCGGCGCCAGGGTCACGCTGTCTGCTGCCAGGGCATGGGCGCTGTGCAGGGCAAGGCCGAGGCCGAGCAGGCCAAGGGGCAGGCGGGGGCGAAGCGGGGTCATGCGGGGCTCCTTGAAAATACCGACGTCGCCGTTATCGGTCGGCGGCGGTCGGCAGGGCAGGTGTCGGGCAGGGGAAGCCCGCCGGTGTTGCGCCGGTCAGGCGGATGCAAAAGGGCGCCATGTTAACAGGCGCGCACGAGCAAGTGCCTGCAAACGCAGGCACTCAGGGAGAAAACGTATGAGCCGGGGGGAATTCAGGCGGCGACCGGCCGTTGATGCCGACGCCAGTTGTCGTCGATCTTCGACCAGGTCTTGCCATCGGTGATGGCCAGCAGCTTGCGGCCATCCTTGAAGGTGGCGATGAAGGTCACTTCGTCCTCCTTGCCACCCAGCAGCAGGCCGGCGAGCAGGCCGACCGGCCCGGCCACCAGTGCCCCGGCCATGCCCCAACCCAGGGCGCCGCCCAGGCTGCGGGTCGATTCCAGGTTGGCCAGTTTCAGCTCCTGGATGCGTGTGAGGGAAATGCGCTCGCCAGGCGAGGGGCTGCGCGGGGTCTTGAGTGTGAGCGCTCCGTTGCGATACTCGCCTTCACCTTGCAAGAAATCGCCGGATTGCACCGTGAGTCTTGTCATCGTGTCGTCCTGTCGGGAAAGGGCTTTTGACCAACGCCTAATGAGCGCCGAGGGCGCGTGCAAGTCAACGGCCAGGCGACGGAGGGTCGTGTGGCCGGTTGTCGCGCAGTAAAGCGCCTAAACGAAATGATGCTTCGAATGAACATCAAGTGGTCGCATTTTCATAAGTAAACTTCGGGCGGATGAATAAAAACCACCGAGTCATTAATGGGACTCATGGTTTTATCCGGGTTTGCCGGGGTAATAACAGTTTGCGCAAATAACGGCATAGCAGTGCTGTTGTTCACAAACGAAAAAATCCTGTCAGAAAACGCTGGACAGAAAGTTTCGTTATGTGTCAGTTTTTTTGCGCCTCATAAGGGCGAGTGACAGGATGAACTCGCCAAGTGGGAGAGTCCTGTCTGACATCAACTGCTTGTTTGTAAACAAGGAAGTAACCTGCATGTCGAAAGTCCAAGTTAATGCCAGTGTTTCGGCCGCTTCTGCGTTACAACCGCAAGGGCCGAGTGCCTCCGCCGGTGTGATAGACCGTTTCGCCCATCAGTACGATCGCGGCGGCGCCAACATCAACGGCAAACCGTCCTACACCGTCGACCAGGCGGCCGATTTCATCCTGCGCGATGGTGCGGCCTGGAAAGACCTGAACAAGGACGGCACCATCAGCCTCACCTACACCTTCCTCAACCGCGCGCCGTCGGACTTCTACAGCCGCGAACTGGGCAGCTTCAGCCAGTTCAGCAGCCTGCAGAAGGATCAGGCCAAGCTCGCCATGCAGTCCTGGGCGGACGTGGCCAAGGTGACCTTCACCGAGGCGGCGTCGGGCGGCGACGGTCACATGACCTTCGGTAACTACAGCGCCAACGACGGCGGCGCGGCCTTCGCCTACCTGCCGTTCGACCAGCCGGGCTCGCACAAGGGTGAATCCTGGTACCTGATCAACAGCGGCTACCAGGTCAACACCACCCCGGGCACCGGCAACTACGGGCGCCAGACCCTCACCCACGAAATCGGCCACGTGCTCGGGCTGTCCCACCCCGGCGACTACAACGCCGGCAATGGCAACCCGACCTACCGCGACGCCACCTACGCCCAGGACACCCGCGGCTACAGCGTCATGAGCTACTGGAGCGAGAGCAACACCGCGCAGAACTTCGTCAAGGGCGGCGGGCAGTATTACGCCTCGGCGCCGCTGCTGGACGATATCGCGGCGATCCAGAAGCTCTACGGCGCCAACTACGCGACCCGCTCGGGCGACACGGTGTATGGCTTCAACTCCACGGCCGATCGCGACTTCTACTCGGCCACTTCGGCGTCGTCGAAGGTGGTGTTCGCGGTGTGGGACGGTGGCGGCAACGACACCCTGGACTTCTCCGGTTTCACCCAGAACCAGAAGATCAACCTCAACGAGGCGTCGTTCTCCGACGTGGGTGGCATGGTCGGCAACGTGTCCATCGCCAAGGGCGTCACCGTGGAAAATGCCTTCGGCGGTTCGGGCAACGACCTGCTGATCGGCAATGCCGTGGCCAACCTGCTCAAGGGCGGTGCCGGCAACGACATCATCTACGGCGGTGGCGGTGCCGATACCCTGTGGGGTGGCGCCGGCGCGGACACCTTCGTGTTCGGCGCGGTCAGTGATTCGGCCAAGGCGGCACCGGACCGGATCATGGACTTCACCAGTGGCCAGGACAAGATCGACCTGTCGGGCATGGCCGCCTTCGCCGTGGACAAGCTGCCGCTGCAGTTCGTCAACGCCTTCACCGGCCATGCCGGCGAGGCGATCCTGAGCTACGACCAGGCCACCAACCTGGGCAGCCTGACCATCGACTTCACCGGAAACAGCCTCGGCGATTTCCTGGTGACCACCGTTGGCCAGGCCGCTGTCACCGACATCGTGGTCTGATGCAAGAGGGGGCGGCGTGTGCGCGCCGCCCCTTTTTGAGCTGAGGTTGACGCATGCCTGTATGCAAACCAATGATCGCCTTGTGGGCGATCCCCCTGATGGTGATGACCGAGGTCAGTATGGCCAGCAGCCTGTTACTCCCCAACCCCGCGCAATTGGCCGGGCGTTGGCAGCTTTACCCTGAACGCCAGCAAGCGCAGGCCTGTGAACTGCGCCTCGACGCCAACGAAGGCGCGCTGGGCGGCGATCTGGATTGTGTCGCGCAGCTGATCGGCCTGCGCCCCGGCAGTTGGCTGGTAACCCCGGACACCCTGGCCCTGGTGGGTGGGGACGGCAGCAGCGTGGTGCACTTCAGCCGCGAGGGCGCCCTGCGCTATGGCTGGACCGCTCCGGACGGTACGCCGCTGATACTCGAACGCCAGCACCCATAACCCCCGCCCGGCACTTTGAAGTGCCGGGCCAATAAGGGCGAAACATGAAACAACCGAGCCAAAAGCCCGGGGCACCCTTGTGGGCGGCGCTCGGCAATTACAAGTCGACCTTGATCAGCGTTGGCTGTTTTACCGCACTGATCAATGTATTGATGCTGGTACCTTCCATTTATATGTTGCAAGTGTACGACCGTGTACTGAGTTCGCAGAACACCACAACCTTGTGGATGCTGACCTTGATGGTCGTCGGCTTTTTCGTATATATCGGTGCGCTCGAGGCGGTGCGCAGTTTCATTGTTATCCGCGTGGGTAACCAGTTGGAGAAAAGTTTCAACCTGAGTGTGTATCGCGCCGCCTTCGAGCGTAACTTGCGCCAGCGTGACGGCGCTGCCGGGCAAGCGTTGAACGACCTCACCCAACTGCGCCAGTTCGTCACCGGGCCTGCATTGTTCGCCTTCTTCGATGCCCCCTGGTTCCCCCTCTACCTGGCGGTGATCTACCTGTTCAATGTGTGGCTCGGGGTGATGGCCACGGTCGGCGCATTGCTGTTGGTCGGCCTGGCCGTGCTCAACGAGCGCCTGACCCATGCCACCCTGGCCGAGGCCAGCAACGTCCAGCAGCAATCGACCATGCTCGCGGCAAGCCAGCTGCAGAGCGCCGAAAGCATCCAGGCCATGGGCATGCTCGGCGCCCTGCGCCAGCGCTGGTTCGCCCTGCACGGGCGCTTCCTCGACCTGCAGAACCGCGCCAGCGACACCTCGGCGGTGATAACCGCCAGCAGCAAGGGCCTGCGCCTGTGCCTGCAATCGCTGGTACTGGGCCTGGGCGCACTGTTGGTGATAGAGGGGCAGATGACACCCGGCATGATGATCGCCGGTTCCATCCTCATGGGCCGGGTGCTCAGCCCGATAGACCAGCTGATCGCGGTGTGGAAGCAGTGGAGCGGCGCCCAGCTGGCCTACCAGCGCCTGGGCAGCTTGTTGCACGATCACCCCGAGCCACCGGCGCCCATGCCGTTGCCGGCACCCACCGGTGCCCTGGCGGTGGAGCAGCTCAGCGCCGGTCCGCCCGGGCGCAACCTGGCCACGCTGGCGCAGGTGAGCTTCAGCCTGGCACCGGGTGAACTGCTGGGCGTGCTGGGGGCCTCGGGTTCGGGCAAGTCGACCCTGGCCAAGGTGCTGGTCGGCGTATGGCCGAGCCTGGCCGGGCATGTGCGCCTGGATGGCGCCGAGCTCAAGCAATGGGACCGTGAAGCCCTTGGCCCGCACATTGGCTACCTGCCGCAGAACATCGAGCTGCTGCGCGGCAGCATTGCCGAGAACATCGCCCGCTTCGGCGAGCTGGACGGCCAGAAAGTGGTCGAAGCCGCGCGTCTGGCCGGGGTACATGAGCTGATCCTGCGCCTGCCCCAGGGCTACGACACCCGCCTGGGCGAGGCGGGCGCCGACCTGTCCGGCGGGCAGAAGCAACGCATTGCCCTGGCCCGCGCGCTGTATGGCAACCCCTGCCTGATCGTACTCGACGAGCCCAACTCCAACCTCGACAGCCCCGGCGAAGCCGCCCTGGCCAGCGCCCTGATGCAGCTCAAGGCCCAGGGCCGCACCGTGGTGCTGGTCACGCACCGCAGCGCGGCACTGGCCCAGGCCGACAAACTGCTGGTGCTCAACGAAGGACGCATGCAGGGCTTCGGCCCGGCCCGCGACATTCTCCACGCCCTCGGCCAAGGCCCGGCGCAACGCCCTTTGCAGGCTGGAGGTGGCGCATGAGCCGGCATGAGCGCGATGCGCGTTTCCATGTGCGCCTGGGTTGGCTGCTGACCCTGGTCGGCTTTGGCGGATTCATGGCCTGGGCCAGCCTGGCGCCGCTCGACCAGGGCGTGCCGGTGCAAGGCACGGTGGTGGTGTCGGGCAAGCGCAAGGCGGTGCAGTCCATGGCGGCCGGCGTGGTCAGCCGGATCCTGGTCAGCGAGGGCCAGCAGGTGCGCCAGGGCGAGCCGCTGTTTCGCCTCGACCGCACCCAGGTGCAGGCCGATGTGGACGCGCTGCAGGCCCAGTACCGCATGAGCCGCGCCAGCCTGGCGCGCTGGCAGAGCGAGCGCGACAACCTTGGCCAGTTGCAGTTTCCCGCCGAGCTCAGCGCCGATGCCGACCCCAGGCTGGGGCTGATCCTCGAAGGCCAGCGCCAGTTGTTCGACAGCCGGCGCCAGGCCCTGGCCCGCGAGCAGGGCGCCCTGGCCGCCAGCATCGATGGCTCCCAGGGCCAGTTGGCCGGCATGCGCCGCGCCCGCGGCGACCTGCAGGCCCAGGCCGATTCGTTGCGCGAGCAGCTGGACAGCCTGCGGCCGCTGGCCGGCGAGGGCTACATCCCGCGCAACCGGGTGCTGGAGTACCAGCGCCAGCTGTCGCAGGTGCAGCGTGACCTGGCGCAGAACGCTGGCGAAAGCGCACGGCTTGAACAGGTGATCGTCGAGGCGCGGCTCAACCTGCAGCAGCGCCGCGAGGAGTACCAGAAAGAAGTGCGCAGCCAGCTGGCCGAGGCCCAGGTGAAAGCGGCGACCCTCGAACAGCAGCTCAATTCCGCGCGTTTCGACCTGCAGCACAGCGAGATCCTCGCCCCGGCCGACGGCATCGCGGTGAACCTGGGCGTGCACACCGAGGGCGCGGTGGTGCGTGCCGGTGACACCTTGCTGGAAATCGTCCCCCAGGGCACCGCGCTGGAGGTGGAAGGGCGCCTGCCGGTCAACCTGGTGGACAAGGTGGCGCCACAGCTGCCGGTGGACATCCTGTTCACCGCGTTCAACCAGAACCGCACGCCCAGGGTCACCGGCGAAGTGGCGCTGGTGTCGGCCGACCAGCTGATCGACGAACGCACCGGCCAGCCGTATTACGTACTGCGCAGCAGCGTCAGCGACGCGGCGCTGGCACGCCTGCAAGGGCTGTCGATCCGCCCGGGCATGCCCGCCGAACTGTTCGTACGTACCGGCGAACGCTCGCTGCTCAACTACCTGTTCAAGCCCCTGCTCGACCGTGCAGGCAGCGCCTTGACCGAACAATAAGGACTGCGTGTGAACAAGCTGCAATTGATCGGGCTGCTGGCGGCCTGTGCCTGGCTGCCGCCGGCCGCGCAGGCGGCCATGGGGCCGTTCCAGGTCTACGAGCAGGCGCTGCGCCGCGACCCGACCTACCTGGCCGCCTTCAAGGAGCACGAGGCCGGCCAGGCCTACCGTGACATCGGCCGCGCCGGGCTGCTGCCGAACCTGTCGTACAACTACAACCGCGGCCGCAACGATTCCGAGGTGTCCTACCTGGGGGATTCGCGGCGCCAGACTGAGGACCGCAACTACAACAGCATGGGTTCGAGCTTCACCCTGCAGCAGCCCTTGTTCGATTACCAGGCCTATTCGAGCTACCGCAAGGGCGTGGCCCAGGCGCTGTATGCCGACGAGAACTTCCGCGATCAGAGCCAGCAACTGTTGGTGCGGGTGATGACCAGCTACACCAAGGCGCTGTTCGCCCAGGACCAGATCGCCATCAGCGTGGCCAGCAAACAGGCCTACCGCCAGCAGTTCCAGCAGAACCAACGGCTGTTCGATGCCGGTGAAGGCACTCGCACCGATATCCTCGAAGCCCAGGCCCGTTTCGAGTTGGCCGATGCCGAGGAGATTCAGGCGCGCAACGAGCAGGATGCCGCGCTGCGCGAGCTGGGCGCGTTGATCGGCGAGCCTGCGGTGCGGGTCGAGGACCTGGCGCCGCTGCAAGCCGGTTTCGTCCTGCCGCCGGTCGAGCCGAGCGGCTATGAGGCCTGGCAGGAGCGGGCCGTGGCCAACAATCCACAGCTGGCATCGTCGCGTCAGGCGGTGGAAGTGGCGCGTCAGGAGGTGGAACGCAACCGTGCCGGGCACCTGCCCAGGGTCACCGCGTTCGCCACCTCGCGGCGCCAGGAGTCGGACAGCGGCAACACCTACAACCAGCGCTACGACACCAACACCGTCGGCATCGAGGTCAGCGTGCCGATCTTCGCCGGTGGCGCCGTCTCGGCCTCGACCCGCCAGGCCAGCCGGCAGCTGGAGCAGGCCGAATATGCCATGGACGGCACTACCCGCAGCGCCCTGATCGAGCTGCGCAGGCAGTACAACGCCTGTCAGTCCGGGGCCAGCCGGCTGCGTGCCTACGAGCGTGCGCAGGTGGCGGCCGAGGCGTTGGTGGTGTCGACGCGCAAGAGCGTGCAGGGCGGCGAGCGGGTCAACCTGGATGTGCTCAATGCCGAGCAACAGCTGGCCACCACCCGCCGCGACCTGGCCCAGGCGCGGTATGACTACCTGCTGGCCTGGATCAAGCTGCACTACCAGGCGGGGGTGTTGAGCGAGACGCAGCTGGCGCGGGTGGATGAGGCGTTTGGCGTAGGCAAGTCAGGCTGACTCCAGGCCATGCACAAACCCTTGTAGGAGCAACTGTCTTGCTCAACTGCTAAAGCTAGCGCGATCCCTGTGGGAGCGGGCTTGCCCGCGAACACCGGCGCAGCCGGTGCCATCCACCGTGCTGCCTGTTTCGCGGTGGTCCGGCACTCCGGTAAACCCGCTCCCACACGAATTACGCTGCCCCTTAAGCCTGCGTTGTATTTTCAGGCTGTTACGACCAGCTTCCCGCGCCTGCGCTCCGCCAACCCCCACACAACCAGCGCCACGGCGCCGATCACCACCCCGGCGGCGACGATCCCGTTCCAGCCGTACGACTGGAACAACTGCGTCCCCAGCAACGAGCCCAGCGCGCCGCCGATGAAATAGCAGGTGATGTAGCCGGCATTGAGCCGTGTACGCGCTTCAGGGCGCAGCACGATCACCGCATTCTGGTTGCTCACGTGCACCAGCTGCACCGCCAGGTCCAGCAGCAGCACGCCCAGCAGCAGCGCCGCCAGCGAGCTTTGCGCAAAGCCCAGCGGCAGCCACGACAGCAGCAGCGCCACCAGGCCCACCGTGGTGCCCAGCGAACCCTTGCCGCGGTCGGCCAGGCGCCCGGCCCAGTTGGCTGCCAGCGCCCCGGCCGCACCGGCCAGGCCGAACAGACCGATCACTGCGTCGGAATAGTGGTACGGCGGGTTGCTCAGCAGGAACGCCAACGGCGTCCAGAACAGCGCGAACAGGCTGAACGCCAGCAAGCCCAGCAGTGAACGCAAACGCAGTACCGGCTCTTCGATGAACAGGCGGAACACCGAGCCGATCAGCGCCGGGTACTTGAGCCCGGCGTGGCTGTGGTGCTGTGGCAGGCTGCGGTAGAGGGCGAGGGCGGTGATTGCCATCAGCACAGCAGCCAGTACGTAGATGCTGCGCCAGCCGCCCAGTTCGGCCATGAAGCCGGCGGCGGTGCGCGCCAGCAAAATGCCCAGCAGCAGGCCGCTCATCAGCGTGCCCACGGCGCGACCGCGCTGGTCCGGGGCGCTGAGGGCGGCGGCCATCGGCACCAGGATCTGCGCCACCACCGAGAACAGCCCGGTCAGCGCGGTGCCGAGGATCAGCCAGGGCAGGCTCGGCGCGCAGGCGCTGATGACCAGGCCGGCGGTGGCGATCAGCACCATGGTCACGATCAGCCGGCGCTGTTCGAACAGGTCACCCAGCGGTGCCAGCAATAACAGGCCGGCGCCATAGCTGAGCTGGGCGGCGATGACGATGGTGCCGGCGCCGGCGGTGCTGAGGCCGAACTGTTCGGCGATGCTGTGCAACAGCGGTTGGGCGTAGTAGTTGCTGGCCACGGCCAGCCCGGTGGCGGTGGCCATCAGCAGGATCAGGGCGCGGCTGAGAGTGGGGGCGTTCATGGTCGTCTCGTGGCAGGCAAGGTGGAATGGCAACAAGTATCAGGAAGTGTCTTGCATGACGCCAATGTATAGTTTTCAGCATGTCCATCTAAAAAGCAGATAGATCGATGAATCTCAAGCAGCTCGAATACGCCCTGGCGGTGGCCGACACCGGCAGTTTCACCCGCGCTGCCGAGCGCTGCCATGTGGTGCAGTCGGCGCTCAGCCACCAGGTGGCGCGGCTGGAGGCCCAACTGGGGGTAAGCCTGTTCGAGCGCAGCTCGCGGCGGGTACGCCTGACCCACGCCGGTGAAGCCTTCGTGCTCAGTGCCCGGCCGGCGCTGGAGGCCGCCAGGCGCGTTGCCGATGACGTGGCCGCCGCCTGTGGCCAGGTGCGCGGGCGCCTGTCGATCGGCGAAATCAGTTCGCTTACCGCGCTCGACCTGGTCGACCTGCTGGCGGAGTTCCATCGCCGCCACCCGGATGTGGACGTGCGCTGGCTGACCGCCAAGAGCGAACTGTTGATGGCCGACGTGTGCGAGCGGCGCCTGGACGTGGGGTTTGTTGGTTTGTGGCAGGGCGAGGTGCTGCAGGGCGTGCAGCATCGCCTGCTGGCGCGTGAGGAACTGGTGGCGGTGCTGCCGCCCACGCATGCCTTGGCGGGCAGGGCGCAGCTGGCCCTGGCGGACCTGGCCGCCGAGGTGCTGGTGGACTTCCCCGAAGGCACTGGCGCGCGCCGGCAGACCGACGAAGCATTCCAGGCGGCGGGGTTGGTGCATCGGGTGCAGTTCGAGATCGGCCATATTCGCCTGGTGGAAAAGTTCGTCCAGCGCGGCATGGCCGTGGGGCTGGTGCCGGAGCGGATCGCCCGGGGTTTTGCCGGGGTGGCGGTGGTGCCGTTGCTGGATGCGCCGGTACGGCATTTGTATGCGGTGTGGTCGCCCAGCCCGACGCCGGCGGCGCGGGCGTTTCTGCAGGTAATGGAGCAGAGCCTGGGTACAGATGGCTGAGTCTGTGGCTGCCTGTGCTGGCCCCATCGCCGGCAAGCCGGCTCCCACAGTGTATTGCCTGATCCCTGTGGGAGCTGGCTTGCCAGCGATGAGGCCTGCCAGGCGAGGCGTGTCTCAGGCCGCGAAGCCACCATCGGCCGTCAAGCTGGCGCCGGTGATGTACCCCGCCTCCGGCCCAGCCAGATAGGCCACGAAGCTGGCGATCTCCTCCACATGCCCGTACCGACCGATGGCCATCAGCGGGATCAGGCTGTCGGCGAAGTCGCCGCTGGCCGGGTTCATGTCGGTGTCCACCGGCCCTGGCTGCACGTTGTTCACGGTGATGCCCTGCGGCCCCAGGTCACGGGCCAGGCCTTTGGTCAGGCCGACCAGCGCCGACTTGCTCATGGCATAGGGCGCGCCGCCGGCAAACGGCATGCGCTCGGCGTTGGTGCTGCCGATGTTGATGACCCGCCCACCCTGGCCCATGTGTTTCGCCGCCGCCTGGGTGGCGACGAACACGCTGCGCACATTGACCGCCAGGATGCGGTCGAAATCGGCCAGGTCGAACTCGGCCACCGGCGCCACCGCCAGCACGCCGGCATTGTTGACCAGGATGTCGAGCCCACCGAAGGCCTTGACCGTGTCGGCCACGGCCTGCTGCACGGCCGCGGCCTCGGCGCTGTCGGCGCGCAGGGCCAGGGCCTGGCCGCCCGCGTTGTTGATCTCGCCGGCCAGGGCTTCGGCGGTGGCGGCGGAGCTGACATAGGTGAAGGCCACCTTGGCGCCGTCACGGGCCAGGCGGCGCACGATGGCCGCGCCGATGCCACGGGAACCGCCCTGGACCAGGGCCACTTTGCCGCTCAGGGGAAGTGCTTGGGACATGCTGATCTCCAGTATTCAAGCAAGGCAGGTTGCCTTGGATGGGCGCAGTATCGACCGATGATTACCCACTGATAAGATGGTAATCACGATCATCAGAGTAAACCGTTGGTTGAGAATCCAAGCCATGGAATCGTTCAGTCACCTTGAATGCTTTGTTCGCAGCGCTGAAGTAGGCAGCTTTGCCGAAGCTGCCCGGCGCCTGTCGCTGACCCCGGCGGCGGTCGGCAAGAACGTCGCCCAGTTGGAAGCGCGCCTGGGCGTGCGGTTGTTCCAGCGTAGTACCCGCAAGCTGACCCTGACCGAGGCGGGGCAACGATTTCTGGGGGAAGTCAGTGACAGCTTACGCACCATCCAGTACGCCATGGCCAACCTGGCCAGCGCCGAGGGCCAGCCGGCGGGTGTGCTGCGGGTGAGCATGGGCACGGTGTTCGGGCGGCTGTATGTGCTGCCGCTACTGGGGGAGTTCTTGCGGCGTTACCCGGCGATCACCCCGGACTGGCATTTCGACAACCGCCAGGTCGACCTGATCGGGCAGGGCTTCGATGCCGCCATCGGCGGTGGTTTCGAGCTGCCGCTGGGGGTGGTGGCGCGCAAGCTGACCCCGGCGCACCGGGTGCTGGTGGCCGCGCCGGCGTACCTGCAGCGGCGCCCGCCGATCGAGCATCCCAGTGCGCTGGTGCAGCATGAAGGCATCCTGATCCGCTCGCCGCAGACCGGCCGCGTGCGGGCCTGGCCGCTGACCAGCCGTTGGCAGGAGCAGTGCCCGCTGCAATTGCCGCAGAGCATGACCATGAGCGACTCCGATGCCGCCTGCGCCGTGGCCGGGCAGGGGCTGGGAATTGCCCTGGTGAGTTTGCCGTTTGCCTTGCCGTACCTGACCGAGGGCAGGCTGCAGCGGGTGCTGCCGGACTGGTACGTGGACGATGGCAACATCAGCCTGTATTACGCCGAACACAAGCTGTTGCCGGGCAAGACCCGGGCGTTCATCGATTTTGTGGTGGAGCAGTTTGCCGAACAGGGCTTGGCGGGGCGGTTCAACGCGTTGCAATGACCATCGCGGGGCAAGCCCGCTCCCACGATACTGGACTGCCCCCAAGAAGTTGGACACCAATCCGCTAGCTGATCTGTCCAGCTTTTCTGGGGCAATTCAGTATCGTGGGAGCGGGCTTGCCCCGCGATGGCGATGGATCAGGCAACGCCGACAATGAATTGCACCTGCACGACGCCATTCACCACCAGGCTCACCTCGTCATCCAGCTTCTTGCCCAGCAGTTGTTGCCCCAGCGGCGCACGCGGGGTGATCACCGTCACCAGGGCATCACCTTCGCCAATCTTCAGCCCGGCCCCCTCCGGCCCGAGGAACAACAGGCGCTGGTGGCCGTCTTCATCTTCCAGGGTTACCAGGCAGCCGATCTGGATGCCCCGCGCCGGGTCATAGTCGCGCAGCACCAGTTGCTGATAAGTCAGCAGCGCCTGGCGGATCTCGGCGGTGCGCCGGGCCTGGCCAGTGGCGAGATAGGACGCCTCCAGCCCCAGGGTATCGTACTTGTTCTCGGCGATGTTCTCTTCGGCGGTGGCCGTCTCGTAGGCAGTCTGGGCCGCCTGGCGCAGCACTTCCATGTCGTGCTCGAGGGTGGCGATGATGCGCTGCAGCAGGCTGGTCTTGTTCATCTCAGTAGCAGAACTCCAGCACGTTGGCCTGGCTCTTGTCGGTCGGCGCGGTGCGGTTCTGCTGCAGCCAGAACTGGCACTTGGGGTTGTTCAGGTTGCGCGGGCTGCCCTGGGCGGTTTCGGCCGCCTGTTGCAATTGCTGCTGGTGCAGGATGTCCTTGTAGCGTTCGAACATCTGCGCCTGGGCATCCACCGGTTGCGCGGGCGCGCTGGCGGGCGCCGGCTGGACGATGGCCGGGGCGACCGCCTGGGCCACCGGCTGCACCTGTTCCGGCCACAGGCGCAGCGCCAGCCATAGGCTCAGGACAATGGCCACGGCCCCCAGCCACAGGCCGAAGGCGACGCACAGGATCAGTTGCACGGGTTTGAGGGTGATCTTCAGTTCGCGGGAGCGGGGCATGGCGGCCTCCTGGCAGGGCGGATCGATGGCGGCATTGTCGCATGGCGTGGCAGGTTTTTTTAGCGCGGCGCTTTTGTCGGCGCGCATTTGTGCGCAGAATCCGCGGTCTTTTTTGCAGGTAACGGGACGTGGCGATGAAAACCACCTGGGACATCTTCTGCACGGTCGTCGACAACTATGGCGACATCGGCGTGACCTGGCGCCTGGCCCGCCAGCTGGTGGCCGAGCATGGGCAGGGCGTGCGGCTGTGGGTGGATGACCTGCAGTCCTTCGCCCGTCTGTGCCCGGCGCTGGACTGCAAGGCCGAGCAGCAATGGCAGGAGGGCGTCGAGGTGCGCCGCTGGGCCGCCGAATGGCAGGGCGCAGAGCCTGCCCAGGTGGTGATCGGGGCCTTTGCCTGCCAGTTGCCGCCGCAGTTCGTCGAGGCCATGGCCCGGCAGCCCAAGCCACCCTTGTGGCTGAACCTGGACTACCTCAGTGCCGAGGACTGGGTCGAGGGTTGCCATGGGCTGCCCTCGCCGCAGGCCAACGGGCTGCGCAAGATCTTCTTCTTCCCAGGCTTCACCGAAAAAACCGGTGGCCTGCTGCGCGAACGCTCATTGCTGCCACGTCGCGAGGCGTTCGAGCGCGCGAGCTTCCTCGCCGGGTTAGGCGTTGTGCCCGAGGACGGCGCGCGACTGATTTCACTGTTCGCCTACGAGAACCCGCAGTTGTGCAACTGGCTCGATGTGCTGGCGGCCGATGCGCAGCCGGTTCACCTGCTGGTGCCGCAGGGGCGCATCCTGGGTGACCTGGGCCGCTGGCTGGGCGAGCCTGCGCTGCCCGTGGGGGCGTTGCATCGGCGCGGCGCCTTGACCGTGCAGGTGCTGCCGTTCGTCAGCCAGGACGATTACGACAGGCTGCTGTGGAGCTGCGACTTCAACGCCGTGCGCGGCGAGGATTCGTTCGTGCGCGCGCAATGGGCCGGCGCGCCGATGCTGTGGCACATCTATATCCAGGAAGAGAACGCCCACTGGGAAAAGCTCGAAGCCTTCCTGGCCATTTACCGTCGCGGCCTGTCGGACGCCGCTGGCCAGGCGCTGACCGCGATGTGGCGTGCCTGGAACATGGATCAGCCGATGGGCCAGGCCTGGCAAAGGCTGCAGCCGCATTGGGCTGAACTGTGCATGCATGCCCGCCAGTGGTGCGCCGAACAGGCCGCTCGGCCGGACCTCGCCACGAGACTGGTACAGTTTTACCGAAATTCGCTATGATACGCGGCCTCGATTTTTATAAATCCATCCAGATTCGGATACTTCGTAATGAAAACTGGTAAAGAGCTGAAACCCGGTACCGTACTGCGGATCGATAACGACCCGTGGCTGGTTCAGAAAGCTGAGTTCACCAAGTCGGGCCGTAACAGCGCGATCATGAAGACCAAGCTGAAGAACCTGCTGACCGGCTACAAGACCGAAACCGTATACGGTGCGGACGACAAGCTGGACGACGTGATCCTGGATCGCAAAGAAGCGACCCTGTCGTTCATCAGCGGTGACTCGTACACCTTCATGGACACCACCGACTACACCATGTACGAACTGAACGCCGAAGACATCGACGCCGTTCTGCCGTACATCGAAGAAGGCATGGAAGACATCTGCGAAGCCGTGTTCTTCGAAGGCCGCCTGGTATCGGTAGAACTGCCGACCACCATCAGCCGTCAGGTTGTCTACACCGAGAACGCTGCTCGCGGCGACACCTCGGGCAAGGTCATGAAGCCTGCCAAGCTGAAGAACGGTACCGAGATCTCGGTTGCCGACTTCATCCAGATCGACGAGTGGATCGACATCGACACTCGCGACAACAGCTTCAAGGGCCGTTCCAAGAAGTAATCCTTCTTGCGATGAGCACGAAAAACCCGGCCTCGGCCGGGTTTTTTTGTGCCTGTGAAACCGTGTCGCCTTCATCGCGGGGCAAGCCCGCTCCCACGTGGGGGCGGCGGTGCGCCGTTGCGACTTGCCCCGCGATGGCGTCCTCAGACAGTCACATGCAAGCGCACATCCACATTGCCGCGGGTAGCGTTGGAGTAAGGGCAGACCTTGTGCGCCTTCTCCACCAGCCCTTCGGCATCGGCCTGGGCCAGGCCCGGCAGGTTGATGTGCAGGTCGATGTCCAGGCCGAAGCCACCGGGAATCTGCCCGATACCCACCTTGGCGGTGATCGAGGCATCGGCCGGCAGGGCCTTTTTCTCCTGGCCGGCGACGAACTTCAGGGCGCCGATGAAGCAGGCCGAGTAGCCGGCGGCAAACATCTGCTCGGGGTTGGTGCCGTCACCGCCAGCGCCGCCCAGCTCTTTAGGGGTGCTCAGCTTGACTTCCAGCTTGCCGTCGCTGGAGCGGGATTTACCGTCGCGGCCGCCAGTGGAGGTGGCTTCTGCGATGTACAGCGGAGTGACCTTTTGCATCTTGAGCCTCGTTCATATGCTGTGCGCCCGTTGATGGAAGGGGCGCTGGGTGGGTACGGGATTAAACTTAGCGCGCAATTAGTTTGCGCGCAAGTTAAATGTTCGGCCATTTGTCCGAACGGCCACCACCCAGCATAGTCGTCAAAGGTTTTTTTGCAGGTTCGCGCGCAGTTCGATCAGTTCTGCCTGCAGCTTGGCCAGTTGCTCGACCGTACGGCCGCTGGCCTTGAGGATGCAGTGCGGCACCTCCCGGGCTTGCTGCTGCAGGGCGCGGCCCTTGTCGGTCAGTTGTACCAGCACCACCCGTTCGTCTTCGCGGCTACGGGTGCGCTTGAGCAGCCCTTCGCTTTCCAGGCGCTTGAGCAGCGGGGTGAGCGAGCCGGGGTCGGTGAGCAGGTGCTGGCTGATCTCGCCCACGGTCAGGCCGTCCTGCTCCCACAGCACCAGCATGGCCAGGTATTGCGGGTAGGTCAGGCCCAGCGCCTGCAGCAGGGGCTTGTAGACCTTGGTCATCAGCAGCGACGTCGAATGCAGGGCGAAGCAGACCTGGTTGTCCAGCAGCAGCTCGTCGCAGGGGGCTTGGGTGTTGGCGTTCATGCAGGTCCTTGAAATCGGTGTAGGGGAAAATCTAGCACGCTGAAGGTTGGCGCGCTCATTGCCAGCGCAGCTCGCTGCGCAGCGCCAGGTCCCAGGGGGGCACCGGGCTGAAGCGGCTCTTGAGGAATTCGAGCAGCAAGCGGCTGCGAGAGTTCGTTTCATGTTCCAGGCGCAGCGCATAGATGCCGCTGCTCTCCGGCGCGGGCAGGCCGTTGTCGCAGAACAGCGGCAGCAGTTCGCCGCGCAGCAGGTAGTCGCTGATCAGCCAGGTGGGCAGGTGGGCGATGCCCAGGCCGGCCAGTGCGCCGAACAGCAGGGTTTCGGCATTGTTGGCGGTCATGCGCATGCGCGTGGGCCGGTACAGGCGCGCCTGGCCATCGACCATGAAACGCCAGGCGAACGGCGGCGCCAGGCCGTCCCAGTCAAGGCCGTCATGTTCGGGCAGCTCGCTGGGGCAGGCGGGTACGCCACGGCTGGCCAGGTACCCGGGGCTGGCGCAGGCGATGCGCACCATGTAGGCCAGCGGCGTGGCCACCAGACGGGTGTCGGCCAGGGGGCCGGCGCGCAGTACCAGGTCGACCTCGCCCAGGTGGCTGCCGTGCAGGTCGACGAAGCTGTCGATCAAGCGCAGCTGCACGTCCAGCCCGGGGTAGGCCACCAGGAAGTCGGCAATGGCCGGTGCCAGGTGGCGGCGACCGAAGGCCGCCGGGGCATCGATGCGGATCAAGCCCTCGGGGGCATTGCTCAACGACACCGCCTCGGCCCGTGCCAGGCGCAACTCTTCGATGATGCGCCGGGCCCGTTCGGCGAAGGCGTTGCCGGCGGGCGTGGGGCGCACGGCATGGGTACTGCGGGCGAACAGGCGGCTGCCGACGGCGCTTTCCAGGTTGTCGATGCGCCGTGCCACGGCCGACGGGGTCAGTGGGTGGCGGCGGGCGGCGGCAGAGAAACTGCCGGTTTCCAGCACGTCGAGGAACAGGCTCAGTTGTTCGGTGAGGATATCGGGGCTCATGGCGGGTCTGCTTGTGCGTAGGGCGCACAGCCATTGTGCGCTGCTGTGCGTTTCCCCGCCAGCCGTGACTGGGTAGCATGCAGCCATTGTTCAGGAGCAGGCGGATGAGGCGCTGATGATCGAGTGGTTGATGTATATCGTGTTGGGCGCCGCGCTGGGCACCATGGGTGGGTTGTTCGGCATTGGTGGCGGGCTGATCGCCATCCCTGCGTTGGGCGTGCTGTTCGGCCTTGACCAGCAACTGGCCCAGGGCACCGCGCTGGTGATGGTGGTGCCGAACGTGCTGCTGGCGCTGTGGCGCTACCACCAGCGCAACCGCATCGAGCTGCGCCATGCCGTGCCGTTGTCGCTGTGCAGCTTCCTGTTCGCCTGGCTGGGCTCGATCTGGGCGGTGGGCATCGATGCCCAGTCGATGCGCCTGGGCTTCGTCGGCTTCCTGGTGGCACTGGCGGTGTGGAACGTGGCGCGGATGTTCCTGCGGGTGAGGCCGCCGAGCAGTGAGTTGCGCTACCCCTGGCCGTGGCTGGGTGTGCTGGGCAGCTTCGCCGGCACCATGGGCGGGCTGTTCGGGGTGGGTGGGGCCGTGGTGGCCACGCCGATATTGACCTCCGTGTTCGGCACTACCCAGGTGGTGGCCCAGGGCTTGTCGCTGGCGCTGGCGGCGCCGAGTACCACGGTGACCTTGCTGACCTATGGGATTCACCAGAGTGTTGACTGGAGCGTCGGCATTCCGTTGGCGGTGGGCGGGCTGCTCAGCATCAGCTGGGGGGTGAAGCTGGCCCATGCGTTGCCGGAGAAGGTGTTGCGCACGCTGTTCTGCGTGTTCCTGGTGGTGTGTGCTGTGATGCTTGGGTTCGAGCTCTAGAATGATCGCGGGGCAAGCCCGCTCCCACGTATGAATGCGTGGGCGCGGGCTTGCCCCGCGATGGTTTCGACGTGCTACTTGAACCCATCGACAATGAACTCGGCCATGCAATCGGTGATCGGCGACTGCTGTTGCGCGTTACGCAGCAGCATCACATTGGCCATGTGCAACTGTGGCAGACCATCGTCCTCGCCGAGGATGCGCAGCTCGCCGCCAACCAGGCTGTGCAGTTGCGCGGTCACCGCCAGCCCGGCGCTGACGATGGCGAAGATCGCCGCCAGGCTGGGGCTGGTGTAGGCGATACGGTATTCGATGCCCTGTTGCTCCAGGGCATTGCAGGTCCAGGCGCGGCAGAAGCAGTCGGTGTTGAACAGCGCCAGCGGCATCGGCCGCTGTTCCTGTGGGCAGTATCCTCGGGCTGCCGCCCACACCAGCCGTTCCTGGCGCAGCAACTGGCCGACTTCGTTGCCGGGTTCACGGGTGACGATGGTCAGGTCCAGGTCCTGGCGCAGCATCAGCTGCTTCGACGAGTCGCAGTGCACCTCGACATGGATCAGCGGGTACGCCTGGGCGAAGCGGGTGAGGATGCCGGGCAGGTAGCGCATGGCATAGTCGTCCGGGGTGCCGATGCGCACCACCCCGACCATGTGCGGCATGCGCAGGGTATTGAACACTTCGCCATGCAGCTTGAGGATGCGCCGGGCATAACCCAGCAGCACCTCGCCCTCGGCGGTCAGGCGTACCTGGCGGCCATCGCGCTCGAACAGCTGGCGCTGCAGGATGTCTTCCTCCAGGCGCTTCATCTGCATGCTCACCGCCGACTGGGTGCGGTTGACCACTTCACCGGCGCGGGTGAAGCCGCCTTGCTCGGCAATGGCGACGAAGGTGCGCAGCACGTCGGCATCGAGACTCTGATACTGGGACATTGCATCAATCTCCGAGATGCATGGCATCAGAAACATTCGTTGGATTGATCTTAGGCCTGGGCAGAGACTGAAGCCATCCACAAGGAGGGCGTCAAGATGAAAGGTCATTTCAATGTTGCTCACCGGCCGGTATCGGCCCTGAACCATTTGCTGCACGATGCCGGCGGGCTGTTCCTGCGCTGGTACGAGTTGCACCGCCAGCGCGATGAACTGGCGCGCCTGAGCGATGCGACGCTGCACGACCTGGGGCTGTCGCGGGCGGATATCCAGCAGGAAGCCGACCGGCACTTCTGGGAAGACCCGTTGCGTAAGTAGAGGGCGGCCCCCATCGCGGGGCAAGCCCGCTCCCACGTGGGAGCGGGCTTGCCCCGCGATGATTTTGACTCAGTCTGCCGCTGGCTCGGTCAACACCTGCCACATCGCCGGCCCACCCGCCGACTTGGCGACCGCCGCCAGGCGCTCGGCATGGGCTGCCAGCTCTTCTTCGGTGGGCAAGATCACCCGCCCCGGTGCGCGCCCGACAATCCGGCGGATCTCGCTGCCGGTACTGCCTTGCCCCTCTTCATCGCCGGCAGCGTCACCGGCCAGCGACAGGCTGGTCTGCCCACCGGTCATCGCCAGGTAGACGTCGGCCAGCAGTTCCGAGTCGAGCAGTGCGCCGTGCAGATCGCGGCCGGAGTTGTCGATGCCGTAGCGTTTGCACAGGGCATCCAGGCTGTTGCGCTGCCCCGGGTGGCGCGAGCGCGCCATCATCAGGGTGTCGAGGATCGGGCAGTGTTGCGAGATATCGGCGCGGTCGTGCTGGCCCAGCAAGGCGAATTCGTTGTTGATGAAGCCAACGTCGAACGCCGCGTTGTGGATGACCAGGGTGGCGCCCTGGATGAAGTCGAAGAACTCCTCGGCCACATCGGCGAAACGCGGCTTGCCGACCAGGAAGGCATCGGTGATGCCGTGGACGTTGATGGCGCCCTCGTCGCTTTCGCGGTCGGGCTGCAGGTAGACGTGGAAATGCCGCCCGGTCAGGCGTCGGCCCACAACCTCGACACAACCGATCTCGATGATGCGGTGGCCGTCGGCCACTGGCATACCCGTGGTTTCGGTGTCGAGGATGATGAACCGTTTGTCTTGCTGCTGCTCCACGCGGGGGACTCCAACATGCGGTGCTTGAATTCAGGGCGGGAGTATACCGGACTCAGGGCCGCTTTGCGGCCCTTCGCCTGTAGGACCGCGTAGATCATGTGGGAGCGGCTTTAGCCGCGAAGGGCTGCACAGCAGCCCCAAGGACATTAGCGCTTGGCGCGCAGCTCTTCGACGCCGCGGTTGGCCAGCTGGTCGGCCCGCTCGTTGCCCGGGTGGCCGATGTGCCCGCGCACCCACTTCCAGGTCACCTTGTGGCGGTTGACCTGCTCATCGAGGGCCATCCACAGGTCGGCGTTCTTCACCGGTTCCTTCGCGGCTGTCTTCCAGCCACGCTTCTTCCAGTTGACCATCCATTCGTTGATGCCCTTCATCACGTACTGCGAGTCGGTGGTCAGCACCACTGCGCATTCACGCTTGAGCGCCTTCAACCCTTCGATCGCGGCCATCAGCTCCATGCGGTTGTTGGTGGTTTCGCGCTCGCCGCCCCACAACTCCTTCTCGACGCCCTTGAACACCATCAGCACGCCCCAGCCGCCCGGGCCAGGGTTGCCTTTGCAGGCACCATCGGTGTAGATCTCGACGATTTCGCTTTCGCTCATGTACCACTCATCTTCAATGCTTTTCGATATCGGGGTTGCTGGCGTTACGGTTGACCTTGGCCAGCGGCAGCGGCAAAAGCTTGCCCATGGGCTCGCGGCGCTCCTGACGCAGTGGCCGCAGGCCGACCATGATCTTGCGTGCCACCAGCAGGTAGACACCGCCACCGGCCGTCTGCCAGCCACCGGCGATGCGCTCCCAGCCAGCCAGGCGTTGCTGCCAGGCCGCCGAGGCAAGCGGCGGACGATAGCACCCGAAACGGCGTTTCTCCAGCGCGAAGCCCAGCAGGTTGAGCCAGTCGCCAACCCGCGACGGTGGGATGCAGCGCGCCTTGCGCAAGGCGCCGTGGCTGAAGAAATGGCGCATGCCCCAGCTGCTCCAGGGGTTGATACCGACGATCAGCAAGTGGCCGCCCGGGCGCACCGCACTGGCCGCTTCGCGCAGCAGGCCATGGGGCGACAGGCTGAAGTCCAGGCCATGCTGCAGCACCACCACGTCGGCGGCGTGCTCCGACAACGGCCAGGCCTGTTCCTCGCAGACGATCTCGACCCCTGGCAGCGGCGCGCCCAGGCGCACGTTGCGTTGCACCTGCGGGGCGTTGGGTGGGGCGTCGGCACCCGGGCCGTAATGCACCAGATAGCCGCCGAAGAAGCGGCCAAGCTCCTGTTCGAGCAGTTTCTGTTCTTCCTCGAGCATCAATTGCCCGAGCGGCCCGTTGAACCACTCGCGGGCCAGGCTGATCAGCTCAACCCACTCGGGGTCGGCCTGGGCGAAGGCTTGGTCGGTCATTGCGTTCTCCCTCGAAGGTTCTCCGGCCACGCCATCGCGGCTAAGATGCCTTCAATGTCCAGGCTTGGCGATACGGATCCGCACCATGATACAGATCGATGCCCTACCCGCTTTCTCCGACAACTACATCTGGTTGTTACAGGATACTGCCAATCGCCGTTGCGCGGTGGTCGACCCCGGTGATGCCGGGCCGGTGCAGGCCTGGCTCGACGCCCACCCAGGCTGGGTACTGACGGATATCCTCGTCACCCACCACCATCACGACCACGTCGGCGGCGTCGAAGCGCTGAAAAAGGCCACTGGCGCCCGCGTCTGCGGCCCTGCCCACGAACGCATCCCGGCCCGCGACCTGGCCCTGGAAGACAACGCCCGCGTGCAGGTGCTGGGGCTCGACTTCGAGGTGCTGGCCATGCCCGGCCACACCCTTGGGCACATCGCCTATTACACTGCGCAACCGGCCACGCCGCTACTGTTCTGTGGCGACACCCTGTTCGCCGCCGGTTGTGGCCGCCTGTTCGAAGGCACCCCCGAGCAGATGCACCATTCATTGCAGCGCCTGGCCGCCCTGCCCGCTGCCACCCAGGTGTACTGCACCCACGAATACACCCTGAGCAACCTGCGCTTCGCCCGCGCCGTAGAACCGCACAACGCGCAGGTTCTGCAGCGGTTCGAAGACGTTACCCGGCTGCGCGCCGACAATCGCATCAGCTTGCCCTCGACCATCGGCCTGGAGCGCCAGACCAACCCGTTTTTGCGCACCGCTGAAACATCCGTTAAAGAAAAAGCAGACGAATGGAAGGGTCTTTCAAACCCCACCCAAGCCACTGTTTTTGCTGCCTTGAGGTCTTGGAAGGACGTGTTCTGATAACCCTAAGATATATCGCGATACAGGTACAAAGGTTGACCCGGCCGGGACCGGTTTCTAGAATCGCCGAACTTTTTTGCCCGGATAACTGTCCCAGCCGATGCCTTCCACTAGCCGCAGAACCTCTCATTCGGTCGCCCTGACGCGACTGGCCCAGATCAGTGCACTGGCGCTGGCCGCCACCCTGGTCGGCTGCCAGAGCACCCGTCAGCTCGACGAATCCGACAGCGTTCGCGCGCACAATTACCAGGCGCGGATCAAGCACAAGCCCGCCCCGGTGCTGGTCAAGCCGAAGGAGCAAGCCCCGCAGGACGTCTGGGAGCGCATGCGCCAGGGCTTCGCCCTGCAGGACAACGTCGACGTCAACCCGCGCATCGAGCAGCAGCGCCTGTGGTTCGCCAGCAACCCGTCGTTCCTCGAGAACGCCGGCGAGCGTGGCAGCCTCTACCTGCACTACATCGTCGAGCGTCTTGAAGAGCGTGACATGCCGCTGGAGCTGGCCCTGCTTCCGGCCATCGAGAGCGCCTACAACCCGATGGCCTACTCCCGCGCGCACGCCGCCGGCATGTGGCAGTTCATCCCGTCCACCGGGCGCCACTTCAACCTGCGCCAGACCAACTTCTACGATGGCCGCCGCGACATCACCGCATCGACCAACGCCGCGCTGGATTACCTGAACCGCCTGCACGACATGTTCAACGGCGACTGGCTGCTGGCCCTGGCGGCCTACAACGCCGGCGAAGGCACCGTCAGCCGCGCCATCGAGCGCAACGAACGCCTTGGCCTGCCCACCGACTACTGGAACCTGCCGCTGCCGCAGGAAACCCGCGACTACGTGCCCAAGCTGCTGGCCCTGTCGCAGGTGGTCAACACCCCGCAAGCCTATGGCGTCAACCTCAACCCGATTGCCAACGAACCCTACTTCGAAGCCGTCGCCATCAGCGAGCGCCTCGACCTGTCGCGGGTCGCCGCCTTCGCCGACATCGACGAGGACGAGCTGATCCAGCTCAACCCGGCGTTCAAGAAACGCATGACCGTGGACGGCCCCAAGCAACTGCTGGTGCCCACCGCCAAAGCGCAGTTGCTGACGGATCGCATGTCCAACCTCAAGCCCGAGGAACTGGTCAGCCTGCAGCCGAACAAGGCCGTGTTCAATGCGGCCCTGGCCGAGGCCAAGGCGCCGGCGGCGCGCAGCTACCGGGTCAAGCGCGGTGACAACCTGGCCAGCATCGCCAAGGCCAACCGGGTATCGGTCAAGCAGCTGCAGGGCTGGAACAAGTTGCGCGGCAACAGCCTCAAGGTCGGCCAGGTATTGGCCCTGCGTGGTGGCAGCGCACCGAGCGCCGCCGCCAACCGGGTAGCCGACTCGAAGCAGCGCTCCACCCAGTACAAGGTGCGCAAGGGCGACTCGTACTACCTGGTGGCCAAGCGCTTCAATGTCGAAATGCAGCACCTCAAGCGCTGGAACCCGCGCAGCGGCCACGCGCTCAAGCCTGGGCAAACGCTGACCGTTTACCTGGCGCGTTGAACCACAACGTCGAAGCCAGCGCCCCACCCTGTGGGAGCGGGTTTACCCGCGAAGAAGGCTCTGCGGTGCCTGGCACCGGCTTGGCCGGTGTTCGCGGGTAAACCCGCTCCCACAGGGGACTTCATTTGCTCCAAGGACGACCCTTTTTCCTGCCAAGACAAGCTGTTACTGTACCCCGACCAAAGCCCAACGCCTTCTGGATCGGATGCCGACTTGATACGTCCCCTCCTGCTGTCCCTCAGCCTGGCCTTGAGCTTCCCCGCCGTCGCGATGGTGAGCGAAAGCCACGGATACGCGCAGTTCGGCACGCTCAAGTACCCGGCCACCTTCACCCACTTCGACTGGGTCAACCCGCAAGCCCCTAAAGGCGGCACCTTGCGGGCCATGGCATTCGGCACCTTCGACACGCTCAACCCCTATACCTTCAAGGGCTCGAGCCCGGTCACCACGCCCAACTTCCTGCAATACGGCATCAGCGAGCTCAACGAGCCACTGATGGTCGGCACCGGCATGTACGACCCCTCCGGCGACGAACCCACGTCAAGCTACGGCCTGATCGCCCGCAGCGTCGAGTACAGCGAGGACCGCAGCTGGGTGGTGTTCAACCTGCGCCCCGAGGCCCACTTCCATGACGGCACGCCGATCACCTCGGCCGATGTCGCCTTCAGCTACCGCACCCTGCTCAAGGATGGCCACCCGATCTATCGCACCAACCTGCAGGAAGTGCAGCGCGTCGACATCCTCGGCCCTTTGCGCATCCGCTTCGTGTTCAAGCGCGCCGGCAACCCGTTGCTGATCCTGCGCCTGGGCGAGATGCCGGTGCTGCCCAAGCATTACTGGCAAAACCGCGATTTCAAGGCCACCACCTTCGAGCCACCACTGGGCAGCGGCCCGTACCGCATCACCGAGGTGCAGCCTGGCCGGCGCCTGGTGTTCGAGCGGGTGAAGGACTACTGGGGCAAGGACCTGGCGGTCAACCGCGGCAAGTACAACTTCAAGCGCGTCGAATACGAGTTCTACCGCGACGCCACCGTGGCCTTCGAAGCGTTCAAGGCCGGCGAGTTCGACATCTATATCGAGCACCAGGCCAAGAACTGGGCCAACGGCTACAACTTCCCCGCCGTGCGCCGGGGCCAGGTGATCAAGGCGCAGATCCCGCACCAGATCCCCACGCAAACCCAGGGCCTGTTCATGAACAGCCGCCGCGCCACGTTTGCCGACCCGCGGGTACGCCAGGCGCTGGGCCTGATGCTGGACTTCGAGTGGACCAACCGTGCGCTGTTCAGCAGCGCCTACCGCCGCGCCACCAGCTATTACCCCAACAGCGAGTTCGCCGCCAGCGGCCTGCCCACCGGCAAGGAATGGCTGCTGCTCAAGCCGTTCCGCGACCAACTGCCGGAAAAGCTGTTCACCGAGCCCTACCAGGTCAGCCACACCGATGGTCGCGGCATCAGCCGCCAGACCCTGCGCCAGGCCCTCGATCTGTTCGCCCAGGCCGGCTGGAAGCTCAACGGCCAGCGCCTGGTGAACAGCAAGGGCCAGCAGCTGCGCATGGAACTGCTGCTGGTGAACCCGAACCTCGAACGTATCCTGCAACCTTATGTCGAAAATCTGGCCAGCATCGGCATCGATGCGCGCTTGCGCACCGTCGACCGCGCCCAGTACAAACAACGGCTCGACCAGTTCGATTTCGACATGATCCTGATGACCCTGAACCAGACCCTGAGCCCCGGCCTCGAACAGTGGCTGTACTTCCACTCAAGCCAGGCCGCGACCAAGGGCAGCAAGAACTATGCTGGCGTGAAGGACCCGGTGGTCGACCACCTGCTCGACACCCTGCTCGCCGCCCGCACCCGCGATGACCAGATCGCCGCCGCCCGGGCCCTGGACCGCGTGCTCTCATGGCAGTACTACATGATCCCCAACTGGTACCTGGACAACCATCGCCTGGCCTACCGCAACCGGCTGGCCTTCGTCACCACACCGCCCTACACCCTCGGGCTGAACAGCTGGTGGATCAAGAAGACTTCGGAGAAAGCCAAATGACCCCGACCCTGCGCCTGGCCTGCAGCCTGCTGCTGGCCTGCCTCACGCTCCCGGCCATGGCCGCCCCGCAACACGCCCTGACCCTGTATGGCGAAGCGCCGAAATACCCGGCCAACTTCAAGCATTTCGACTTCGTCAACCCGGATGCGCCCAAGGGCGGCACGTTCCGCCAGTCCAGCTTCGGCGGCTTCGACAGCCTCAACCCGTTCATCAACAAGGGCGTGCCCGCCGACAACGTCGGCAGCATCTACGACACCCTGATGCGCCAGAGCCTGGACGAACCCTTCACCGAGTACGGCCTGGTGGCCGGCAAGATCGAAAAAGCCCCCGACAACAGCTGGGTGCGCTTCTACCTGCGCCCCGAAGCGCGCTTCCACGACGGCCACCCGATGCGCGCCGAAGACGTGGTGTTCACCTTCAACGCCCTGATCAAGGACGGCGCGCCGCTGTACCGCCAGTACTACGGTGATGTCGCCGAGGTGGTTGCCGAAGACCCGCTCAAGGTGCTGTTCAAGTTCAAGCACACCAACAACCGCGAGCTGCCGCTGATCCTCGGCCAGCTGCCGGTGCTGCCCAAGCACTGGTACGAAAACCGCGACTTCAACCGCGGCAACCTGGAAATCCCCCTGGGCAGCGGCCCCTACAAGGTCGCCGACGTGAAGGCCGGCCGCTCGATCCGCTACGAGCGGGTCAAGGACTACTGGGCCAAGGACCTGCCGATCAACCGCGGCTTCTACAACTTCGACGTGATGACCTTCGACTCCTACCGCGACAACACCGTCGCCCTCGAAGCGCTCAAGGCCGGCCAGTTCGACTACGGCCTGGAAGTCAGTGCGAAGAACTGGGCCACCGCCTACGACGTGCCCGCGGTGCGTGATGGCCGGCTGATCAAGGAAGAGCTGCCCAACGGCACCCCCGTCGGCATGCAGGGCTTCATCTTCAACCTGCGCAAGCCGGTGTTCCAGGATGTGCGGGTGCGCCAGGCGCTGAGCCTGCTGCTGGACTTCGAGTGGACCAACAAGCAGCTGTTCAACGGCGCCTACCTGCGCACCGGCAGCTACTTCGAGAACTCGGACATGGCCGCCCAGGGCCTGCCCTCCCCGGCCGAACTGAAAATCCTCGAACCGCTGCGCGGCAAAGTCCCCGATCAGGTGTTCAGCGAGGCCTTCCACAACCCCGTCACCGACGGCAGCGGCATGATCCGCGAGCAGCAGCGCCAGGCCTACAAGCTGCTGCAGGAGGCCGGCTGGAAAATCGTCGACGACAAGATGGTCGACAAGGACGGCAAGCCGCTGGTCATCGAGTTCCTGCTGGCCCAGACCCAGTTCGAGCGCATCCTGCTGCCGTTCAAGCGCAACCTCGCCGACCTCGGCATCGAGCTGAACATCCGCCGCGTCGACGTTTCGCAATACATCAACCGCCTGCGCTCGCGCGACTACGACATGATCGTCGGCGGTTTCTCGCAATCCAATTCGCCCGGCAACGAGCAGCGCGAGTACTGGTCCAGCGCCGCCGCCGACAACCCCGGCAGCCGCAACTTCATCGGCCTGCGCGACCCGGCCATCGACCAGCTGGTGGAGCAGTTGATCAACGCCGATTCGCGCCAGAGCCTGATCGACCACACCCGCGCCCTCGACCGCGTATTGCTGTGGGGTTACTACGTGATCCCCAACTGGCACATCAAGACCTGGCGCGTGGCCTACTGGAACCACATCGGCCACCCGCAGGTGCCACCCAAGTACGACATCGGCATCGACACCTGGTGGATCAAGCCAGGCGTCACCCCCGCGGTGACCGACGCCCCGGCACAAGAGGCCCAATGACATGCTGGCCTATATCCTGCGCCGCCTGCTGCTGATCATCCCCACCCTGTTCGGCATCCTGATCATCAACTTCATCATCGTCCAGGCCGCCCCCGGCGGCCCGGTCGAGCAGATGATCGCCAAGCTCGAAGGCTTCGAAGGCGCCACCAGCCGCATCGCCGGCGGCGGTGCCGAAGTGTCGGTGGCCGGCTCCAACTACCGCGGCGCGCAAGGCCTGGACCCGGCCCTGATCGCCGAGATCGAGCGCATGTACGGCTTCGACAAGTCCGCCCCCGAACGGCTGTGGATCATGGTCAAGAATTACGCCCAGCTCGACTTCGGCAACAGCTTCTTCCGCGACGCCAAGGTCATCGACCTGATCATCGAGAAGATGCCCGTGTCGATCTCCCTGGGCCTGTGGAGCACGCTGATCATGTACCTGGTGTCGATCCCGCTGGGGATCGCCAAGGCCGTGCGCCACGGCAGCCATTTCGACGTGTGGACCAGCTCGGCCATCGTCGTCGGCTACGCCATCCCTGCGTTCCTGTTCGCCATCCTGCTGATCGTGCTGTTCGCCGGCGGCAGCTACTTCGACTGGTTCCCGCTGCGCGGCCTTACCTCCAACAACTTCGACGAGCTGTCCACCACCGGCAAGGTGCTGGACTACTTCTGGCACCTGGTGCTGCCCATCACCGCGCTGGTGATCGGCAACTTCGCCACCATGACCCTGCTGACCAAGAACAGCTTCCTCGACGAGATCAACAAGCAGTACGTGGTCACCGCCAAGGCCAAGGGCCTGAGCCGCACCCGCGTGCTGTACGGCCACGTGTTCCGCAACGCCATGCTGCTGGTGATCGCCGGCTTCCCTTCGGCGTTCATCGGCATCTTTTTCACCGGCTCGCTGTTGATCGAGGTGATCTTCAGCCTCGACGGCCTGGGCCTGATGAGCTTCGAAGCGGCGATCAACCGCGACTACCCGGTGGTGTTCGGCACCCTGTTCATCTTCACCCTGCTGGGGCTGTTGGTGAAGCTGATCGGCGACCTCACCTACACCCTGGTCGATCCGCGTATCGACTTTGCCAGCCGGGAGCACTGACATGGCCCTCTCCCCCCTCAACCGCCGGCGCTTCGAGCGCTTCAAGGCCAACCGCCGCGGCTGGTGGTCGCTGTGGATCTTCGTGGTGCTGTTCGGCCTGAGCCTGGGCGCCGAGCTGATCGCCAACGACAAGCCGGTGGCGGTGCGCTACGACGGGCAGTGGTACTTCCCCGCCTTCAAACGCTACCCCGAGACCACCTTCGGCGGCGAGTTCCCGCTGGAGGCCAACTACAAGAGCCCGTACATCCGCGAGCTGCTGGCCAAGAAAGACGCCTTCGTGCTGTGGGCGCCGATCCCGTTCAGCTACCAGAGCATCAACTACGACCTCAAGGTGCCCGCCCCCGCGCCGCCCTCGGCCGACAACCTGCTGGGCACCGACGACCAGGGCCGCGACGTGCTGGCCCGGGTGATCTACGGCTTCCGCATCTCGGTGCTGTTCGCCCTGACCCTGACCCTGGCCAGTTCCATCGTCGGCGTCATCGCCGGCGCCCTGCAGGGCTTCTATGGCGGCTGGGTCGACCTGGCCGGCCAGCGCTTCCTGGAGATCTGGTCCGGCTTGCCGGTGCTGTACCTGCTTATCATCCTGGCCAGCTTCGTGCAGCCCAACTTCTGGTGGCTGCTGGGCATCATGCTGCTGTTCTCGTGGATGAGCCTGGTGGACGTGGTGCGCGCCGAGTTCCTGCGCGGCCGCAACCTCGAGTACGTGCGCGCCGCCCGCGCCCTGGGGATGCGCAACGGCCCGATCATGTACCGGCACATCCTGCCCAACGCCATGATCTCGACCATGACCTTCATGCCGTTCATCCTCACCGGCGCCATCGGCACCCTCACCGCCCTCGACTTCCTCGGCTTCGGCCTGCCCGCCGGCTCGCCGTCGCTGGGCGAGCTGGTGGCCCAGGGCAAGTCCAACCTGCAAGCGCCGTGGCTGGGCATCAGCGCCTTCGCCGTGCTGGCGGTGATGCTGAGCCTGCTGGTATTTATCGGCGAGTCCGCCCGCGATGCCTTCGACCCAAGGAAATGACATGAGCCAAGACACCCTGATCGAAGTGCGCGACCTGGCCGTGGAGTTCGTTACCGGCGACCAGGTCAACCGTGTGGTCGACGGCATCAGCTTCGACATCCGCAAAGGCGAAACCCTGGCCCTGGTGGGCGAGAGCGGCTCGGGCAAGTCGGTCACCGCCCACTCGATCCTGCGCCTGCTGCCCTACCCCCTGGCCCGGCACCCGTCCGGCAGCATCCAGTACGACGGCAAGGACCTTCTGCACCTGGGCGAAAAACCCATGCAGCGCATCCGCGGCGACCGTATCGCGATGATCTTCCAGGAGCCGATGACCTCGCTGAACCCGCTGCACAGCATCGAAAAGCAGATCAACGAAATCCTCCTGCTGCACAAAGGCCTCACCGGCAAGCAGGCCACTGCGCGCACCCTGGAGCTGCTGGAACTGGTCGGCATCCCCGAACCGCGCAAGCGCTTGAAGGCCCTGCCCCACGAGCTGTCCGGCGGCCAGCGCCAGCGCGTGATGATCGCCATGGCCCTGGCCAACGAACCCGAACTGCTGATTGCCGACGAGCCCACCACGGCGCTCGACGTGACCGTGCAGTTGAAGATCCTCGACTTGCTCAAGGAGCTGCAGGCGCGCCTGGGCATGGCCCTGTTGCTGATCAGCCACGACCTCAACCTGGTGCGCCGCATCGCCAACCGCGTGTGCGTGATGCAGTGCGGCAAGATCGTCGAACAGGCCGATTGCGCCACGCTGTTCAGCAAGCCACAGCATCCGTATACGCAGATGCTGATCAATGCCGAACCCAGCGGCGCGCCGGCAGCGAACGCCGAAGGGGCGCCGTTGCTGGAGGTGAAGGATTTGAAGGTGTGGTTCCCGATCAAGAAGGGGCTGCTGCGCCGCACCGTGGACCATGTGAAGGCCGTGGATGGGGTGAACTTCAGCCTGCCCCAGGGCCAGACCCTGGGCATTGTTGGCGAGAGTGGGTCCGGCAAGTCCACTCTGGGCTTGGCCATCTTGCGGTTGATTTCCAGCCAGGGCGGCATTCGCTTCCATGGGCAGAACCTGGAAGGGTTGAACCAGAAGGAAGTGCGGCCGCTGCGGCGGGAAATGCAGGTGGTGTTCCAGGACCCCTTCGGCAGCCTGAGCCCGCGCATGTGCGTGGCGGATATCGTTGGCGAGGGATTGCGGATTCACAAGATCGGCACGCCGGCCGAGCAGGAAGCGGCGATTGTGGCGGCGCTGGAAGAAGTGGGGCTGGATCCGCGGACGCGGCATCGGTATCCCCATGAGTTCTCCGGTGGGCAGCGGCAGCGGATCGCGATTGCTCGGGCGTTGGTGTTGAAGCCTGCTTTGATTCTGTTGGATGAGCCGACGTCGGCGCTGGACCGGACGGTGCAGCGGCAGGTGGTGGAGCTTTTGCGGAAATTGCAGGTTAAGTACAACCTGACGTACCTGTTTATCAGTCACGACCTGGCGGTGGTGAAAGCGTTGAGTCATCAGTTGATGGTGATCAAGCATGGGCAGGTGGTGGAGCAAGGGGATGCGCAGGCCATCTTTCATGAGCCCAAGCATAGGTATACGCGGCAGTTGTTGGAGGCGGCGTTTTTGGGGACGACGTCGGTTGCCTGAAGCTGGCCCCTTTCAAGAACCACGGTCCTGCTCAAAATCTAAATAGCTGGCGCAGTCCCTGTGGGAGCGGCTTTAGCCGCGAACACCGGCGTAGCCGGTGCCAGTCACCGCGTCGCTTGTTTCGCGGCTAAAGCCGCTCCCACAGGAATCGCGTGTAACGGGCCGGCCAATATCAATGCAATATCTGCAACTGCTGACTTTGCTATCCGTCACCAAGAATCAGATTAAAGCCCTTACTTGTAGTCCATTTCCCAAACATACTCTTGCCGCCTTTTTTCCGTTGCGGTCGCCCTGGCAGGCCCCTAGTCTCGGCGAGTCGCTGAGTTCAGCGATCGACTTTGACAGGTCGCGACGGTATTAAGCCTACGGCTAGCCTTCAATGGTGGCTGTACGTGCGGGCACGCTTGCGTGCGCCGGAACTTTGCTTATTCCGCCGGTCTGTCAACCCACGTACAGCTGCCACCCTTCTGTTTGACAGCAGTCAGGTGACCGCCCTTTTAAAGGAATAAGGTCATGTTGAAGATTGTCCCCGATCCACCCCACAACCATCACTCTCTCGAAGACACCCTCCTCCAGGCCGCGGAATACGCCTTGTGCGCACAGGCTGTGGCGCAACAGGCCATTTCGGTCCCGCCCAAGCCGCCCGCGTCAGTTCTGATCATGGCTTTGATGCATGAGATCGAGGCCCTGCGTGTGCTGCTCGAGTCGGCGTTGATTCAGGTGCAGATGTCGCAGATGGAGCGCCGGGCGTTCCACTAGGTCGTAGGTCTTATGTCGCCTGGGCTGACGCTATCGCGGGGCAAGTCGCATCGGCGCACCGCCGCTCCCACGCAACCCCGAGCTGAACTGGTCAAGTAATTTTGGACACCGGTTAAGGTTTATGCCGCTGCCTTGAGCTTTTCCTCCATGGCTACTGGCGTTTCATAGCCGTTGTAGCTGTGGAGGCGCTTGAGGTTGTAGCGCATCAGATAAGCCTGGATGTCTA
>NZ_JAVYJF010000019.1:0-107318 GCF_032621715.1 Pseudomonas sp. zfem004
AAGCGCAGCGTAGGGGCCGTATGATGGGAGCGAGCGGCTTTGGTTACTTTGGCCAAGACCAAAGTAACCCGCCGTAAGGGCGGAAAGGTGACTATGCGTCGACATCGCAAATGAATGCGCATACAACCACAAAAACCAACCAACCAACCAACCAACCAACCAACCAACCAACCAACCAACCAACCAACTAACTAACTAACCAACTAACTAACTAACTAACTAACTAACCAACTAAATAACTAACTAACCAACCAGCTGAACCCCAGTCACCGCGCTTCCATGTGAGCAATCATCAACTGCACACTCTCATTCCCACGAAACTCATTCACATCCAACTTATAAGCCAACTCCACCCACCGCACCGTAGGATTCGGCCAAACCTCCCGATCAATCCCAAAGGCAATCCCGTCCAACCGCACCGCCCCACACTCGCTCTTGAGCACCACCTTCAGATGCCGCTCACCCACGACCCGCTGCTCGACCAACTGAAACACCCCATGGAACAACGGCTCAGGAAAGTGCTGCCCCCAAGGCCCGGCATTGCGCAAAGCCCGCGCCAGGTCCAGATGAAACTCCTCGACCGCCAAGGTCCCATCCGACAGCAACCGCCCCGTCAGGTCCTCCTCCCGCAATTGCCGACGAACCTCCTCGTCGAACGCCTCGGCAAACGCCGGGAAATTCGCCTCGGGCAACGACAGCCCCGCCGCCATGGCATGCCCACCGAACTTGCTGATCAACGCAGGATGCCGCGCCGCCACCGCATCCAGCGCATCGCGAATATGGAACCCCGCCACCGAACGCGCAGACCCCTTGAGCATGCCCTCCCCGGCATCGGCAAAAGCGATGGTCGGCCGGTGGTAACGCTCCTTCAGTCGTGATGCGAGGATCCCGATCACCCCTTGGTGCCAATCGGCATCGAACAGACAAAGGCCATAGGGCATCGATTCGACCGGCAGATCCTTGAGCTGCGCCAGGGCTTCGCGCTGCATGCCCTGCTCGATGGACTTGCGGTCCTGGTTCAGGCCATCCAGTTGCTGGGCCATATCCAATGCCAGCGCTGCGTCGTCGCACAGCAGGCATTCAATGCCCAGGCTCATGTCGTCCAGGCGCCCGGCGGCGTTGAGCCGCGGGCCAAGGATGAATCCCAGGTCGGTGGAGGTGATGCGCTGGTGATCGCGGCGGGCCACCTCGAGGATCGCCTTCAGCCCCGGGCGGGCGCGGCCAGCACGGATGCGCTCCAGGCCCTGGTGCACCAGGATGCGGTTGTTGGCATCCAGCGGCACCACGTCGGCGACGCTGCCCAGCGCGACCAGGTCGAGCAGTTCACCGATGTTCGGCTGCGGCCGACTGTCGTAACGGCCGAGGCTGCGCAAGCGGGCGCGCAGGGCCATCAGCACGTAGAAGATCACTCCCACCCCCGCCAGCGACTTGCTCGGAAACGCGCAGCCTGGCTGGTTCGGGTTGACGATGGCATCGGCATCGGGCAACTGCTGGCCCGGCAGGTGGTGATCGGTGACCAGCACCCTGAGCCCGGCTGCCTTGGCCGCCGCCACGCCTTCGACACTGGAGATGCCGTTGTCCACGGTGATCAGCAACTGCGGCTGGCGCTGCAACGCCACCTCGACGATCTCGGGGGTCAGGCCGTAGCCGTATTCGAAACGGTTGGGCACCAGGTAATCGACATGCGCCGCGCCCAGCAGACGCAACCCCAGCACACCGACCGTACTGGCGGTGGCGCCGTCAGCGTCGAAGTCGCCAACGATGAGGATGCGCTGGCGCTGATCGAGGGCTTCGACCAGCAGGTCCACCGCCGCCTCGATGCCCTTGAGCTGCTGATACGGCAGCAGCCGGGCCAGGCCTTTGTCCAGCTCGGCTTCGGACTGCACGCCACGGGCGGCGTACAGGCGGGTCAGCAAGGGCGGCAGGTTACCCAAAAATGGCAGGGTCGACGGCAGGGGGCGGGGTTCGATACGCATGGGGTCTTCGGTAATCAGTGTCAGGGGCGGCTCAGCCGCGCTCGCCTAGCAGCCACTCCAGCTGCACTTCGTGCTGGCCGCGGTCGTCGGTGACGAAAATAGTGCCTTCGCTGATCATCACGTCCCACTTGATGGTACGTGGCATGTCGGTGGCCAGGGTCTCCAGCACCTCTTGCGGCACAGCGGCGATGTTCAGGTTTTTCAAGCCCTTGACCGCATCACCCACCTTGGTCCGCCACACCCGCAGGCTGCCGTAGGCCAGCAGGCTGGTACGTTCAGTGCGGCGCGAGCACCAGGTCAGACGCTCGGCATCCGGTTGGCCGACTTCGATCCAGTGCAGGATGCGGTCGTCCAGGCTCTTTTCCCACAGTGGGGCTTCGTCGACATCCGACAGACCACGGCCAAACGAGAGCTGCTCGTTGTACCAGATGGCATAGGCCAGCAAGCGCACGGCCATGCGCTCCTCGGTTTCCGAAGGGTGACGGGCGATGGTCTGGCGGACGTTCTCGTACACGCCGCGGTCGAGGTCGGTCAGATTCAGTTCGAACTTGTAGGTGGTGGACGGCTGGGCCATGGGCGCGGGGCTTCGTAGAAAAGAAAGTCGCACAGTCTAACCGATCTGGCCGACGAAGGCCCTTGCCCATCGCGAGTGCGCCGCGACAGTACCTGCCGCTGTCGAGCTGTGATACAACCTGCGATCACGCCCAGCTGCCACGGATGCCCCATGACCACGCCCAGCAAACCCCTCGCCGGCCTGAAAGTGATCGAACTCGGCACCCTGATCGCCGGCCCGTTCGCCTCGCGCATCTGCGCCGAGTTCGGCGCCGAAGTGATCAAGGTCGAGTCGCCCGACGGCGGCGACCCGCTGCGCAAGTGGCGCAAGCTGTATGAAGGCACGTCGCTGTGGTGGTTCGTACAGGCACGCAACAAGCAGTCGCTGACCCTCAACCTCAAGCACCCGGAAGGCCGCGAGGTGCTCAAGCGCCTGCTGGCCGAGGCCGACATCCTGATCGAGAACTTCCGCCCCGGCGTGCTGGAAAAACTCGGCCTGGGCTGGGATGTGCTGCACGCGCTGAACCCGCGCCTGGTGATGGTGCGCCTGTCGGGCTTCGGCCAGACCGGCCCGATGAAAGATCAACCGGGCTTTGGCGCGGTGGGCGAGTCGATGGGCGGGCTGCGCTACATCACCGGTTTCGAGGACCGCCCGCCCGTGCGTACGGGGATCTCCATCGGTGACTCGATCGCCGCCCTGTGGGGCGTGATCGGCGCGCTGATGGCCCTGCGTCACTGCGAGGTGAACGGCGGCCAAGGCCAGGTGGTGGACGTGGCGCTGTACGAGGCGATCTTCGCCATGATGGAAAGCATGGTCCCGGAGTTCGACGTGTTCGGTTTCATCCGCGAGCGCACCGGCAACATCATGCCCGGCATCACCCCCTCCTCCATCCACACCACCGCCGATGGCCGCCATGTACAGATCGGCGCCAATGGCGACGCGATCTTCAAGCGCTTCATGCAGGCCATCGGCCGCGACGACCTGGCAAACGATGCGGCATTGGCCAGCAATGATGGCCGCGACGCACGCCGCGACGAGCTGTACGGGGTGATCGACCGTTGGGCCAACGGCCTGCCGCTGGACAGCGTCATGCAGGTACTCAATGACGCCGAAGTGCCGGCCAGCCGGATCTTTTCGGCCGAAGACATGTTCAGCGACCCGCAGTACCTGGCCCGCGAGATGTTCCTCCAGGCCAAGTTGCCGGACGGCAAGCCGTTCAAGATGCCCGGCATCGTACCCAAGCTCTCCGACACCCCAGGCTCCACCGAGTGGGTAGGCCCGGCCCTGGGTGAGCACACCGACAGCGTGCTGGCCAGCCTGGGCTACGACGCCGCCGCCATCGCCGGCCTGCGCCAGGCGGGCACGGTCTGACTCGCACGACAGCCGGGTGCAGGCGCCTTGCGCGCCTGCCCGTCATCCTCTGCCTGCTGCTGGCGATGCCGGTGGCGCACGCCAGGGAGCGCCTGTTGTGGCTGGTGCGTGACCTGCCGCCGTTCACCATTTTCGAAGGTGCCGAGAAGGGCCAGGGCGTAGTGGACCTGATGCTGCCGAAGCTGATCGCGCAGATGCCGGAGTACGACCACAGCATCGTGCGGGTCAACCGCGCCCGAGGCATCCAGATGCTCATGGAACCGAGTTTCACCTGCGATCCGACCCTGCTCTGGACACCCGAGCGCGCCAGGTACGTGCATTTCTCCAAGCCTTCGCTGGGGGTGCTGAGCAGCGGGCTGGTCGTGCGCAAGCAGGACCAGGCATTGCTGGAACCCTTCCTCGACGGCCAGCAGGTCGAACTCAAACCTTTGCTCGAAAAGACCCGGCTCAAACTGGGCATCGTCGCCGAGCGCAGCTACAGCGCACAGGTCGACGAAATGCTGCGCCAACTGCCCGACAGCGCCTTCAGCCGCCACTTCGGCAACGAAGCGACCGCCAGCCTGCTGCAGATGCAGCAACTGGGTCGCCTGCAGCTGGTGCTCGGCTACTGGCCAGAGGTGCGCTACCTGATCGAGCAGCAAGGCGGCGCATTGGACGACTATCGCTTCTATCCCATCAGCGGCGTAAACCACTACCAGTTCCTGCATGTGGGTTGCTCGGACACAGCGCTTGGGCGCGAAGCCATCAGCCACATCGACCAGCTGCTGCCGGCCCTGCGCCGCGACACCCTGCCCGCCCTATACGCCCGCTGGCTGGACCCGGCGCTGCGTGAGGACTACCTGCAACAGGCGCGTCACTTCTTCGACGACAGCAACGGCGCCTCGGCACCACAGCCCTGAAGCAGGCAAAAAGAAACCCCGGCCGCTGGGGAAGACGACCGGGGTCAAGCGAAAGCCAATGCGGGCTTCCCGCGACAGCCTGACACTACCGGAGCCAAGCACCGTCAAACTGGCGTTGCTGAATCTGATGCGACTGTCAGGCAAAGGTTCCCTGGGTGGGGCGTTGATGCTGCAACGCGGCGATCACACAGGGCTGCAGGCGGCCCTCGGCAATCTGCAGGTCACGGTGCAGACCATCGACCAGATCGACCAGCAACTGCTGCTCCTGCAGCTGGCGCTCAGCCACCTGGCGCTGCAAAGTCACGCCACCGTGGGGGTCGTAGAGGGTCAGTTGGCGATTACCGCTGGCGTCGACAGCGCCAAGTGCGGCCAGGTAGGGGGTCAGGGCATCGTTGAGCAGGCTGCAGACTCTTTCCATCCGGATCACTCGCTGGCTTATGGGCATGGAGGAACTGACCATCAGGCCTGGCGCAAAGTTCGCCACGACAGGCCCTTGCAACGAGCATGCGCGGCCAAGATGACAGTTTGAATGCCCTGGGCGCCCAGTTATCCAATCGGTGGCGGCAGACGCCCTAACGCCTTGCCCAACGCCACGGTGGACATCGGCCATGGCAGCTCATCCAGCACCCACAAGCCCAGCTTGCGGGCCTCCCGGGCCAGATCCGGGCCATTGCCCTGGCCTTGGCCGACGAACAGCAGCGCCTGTGCCGCCCCTTCAGTCGCCAGGTGGCGGAACAACGACTGCGCGCTGCTGATCGGCATGTCGTGATCGAGCACCAGCACATCCACTGGCCGTTCCTGGTTCAGGCAGGCCAGGGTACCCGGCATGTCCTCGGTCAGGCGCACGCTGTAGACGCCCTGGGCATTGAATGCCTGGTGCAGGACAATCTGGTGGAACGGACGGGGCTGGTGGATAAGAACCTGAAATTGATGCATGGACGTTTCCCTCGACGAGGCGCTTTGGCGGTTCGATGCCGCACTTTAGTAGGCACTTCGACAACGCCAAACAGGAAAATTCTGGAAAGCCCTGAGAAAAATCGCAAAAAAATTGCGCGCACAAAAAAGCCCGTCCGAGGACGGGCTTTTTCAGTCGCAACCAGGCTTACAACGGCTTGCCGCGGTTACCGTGCTGGCTGACGAAGGCCTGTACGGCCTTCAGGTCGTTGGCCAGCACCGTGCAGCGCTCTTCGCGGCTGAACAGGTCGCTGAGGTGGGCCGGCAGCTCCAGGGCCTTGCCGACGCCGGCCTTCTCGACCGCATCCGGGAACTTGACCGGGTGCGCGGTACCCAGCACCACCATCGGCGTATCCAGGCTGCGACGGCATTCGCGGGCGGCCTTGACGCCGATCGCGGTGTGCGGGTCGAGCACTTCACCGGTGCTGGCGAAGACTTCGGCGATGGTCTCGCAGGTCTGCTCGTCGGTCACCGCCAGCGAATCGAACAGCTTGCGCGCTTCGGTCCAGCGGTCCTGGTCGACGCTGAAGCCGCCACCTTGCTTGAAGGTGTCCATCAACTCGGCGATGGCGGCACCGTTGCGGCCGTGCAGGTCGAACAGCAGGCGCTCGAAGTTCGACGAGACCATGATGTCCATCGACGGTGACAGGGTCGCGTGCAGGGTTTCCTTGACGTACTGGTTGCCGCTCATGAAGCGGTGCAGGATGTCGTTGCGGTTGGTCGCGACCACCAGCTGGCTGATCGGCAGGCCCATGTTGCGGGCCAGGTAACCGGCGAAGATGTCGCCGAAGTTGCCGGTCGGCACCGAGAACGCCACCGAACGCGCCGGGCCGCCGAGCTGCAGGGCGGCGTGGAAGTAGTAGACGATCTGGGCCATGATCCGCGCCCAGTTGATCGAGTTGACCGCCACCAGGCGGGTGCCCTTGAGGAACGACTGGTCGGCGAAGCTGGCCTTGACCATCTCCTGGCAGTCGTCGAAGTTGCCTTCGATGGCGATGTTGTGGATGTTGTCGCCGAGGATGGTGGTCATCTGGCGGCGCTGCACTTCCGACACACGCTGGTGCGGGTGCAGGATGAAGATATCGACGTTGTCGCAACGGCGGCAGCCTTCGATGGCGGCGGAACCGGTGTCACCGCTGGTGGCACCGACGATCACCACGCGCTCGCCACGCTTGACCAGCAGGTGGTCGAGCAGGCGGCCGAGCAGTTGCAGGGCAAAGTCCTTGAACGCCAGGGTCGGGCCGTGGAACAGCTCCATCACCCACTCGTTGCCGTTGAGCTGGCGCAGCGGCGCGACGGCGGCATGGGCGAACGAGCCGTAGGTTTCTTCGAGGATCTTCTTGAAGTCGGCGTCGGCGATGCTGCCGGCGACAAACGGGCGCATCACGCGGAACGCCAGCTCGTGGTACGGCAGGCCGGCCCAGGAAGCGATCTCTTCCTGGGTGAAGCGTGGCAGGTTCTCGGGGACGTACAGGCCACCGTCACTGGCCAGGCCGGCGAGCAGCACGTCTTCGAAGTTCAGGGCCGGAGCCTGGCCGCGGGTACTGATATAGCGCATATGCAAACCTTCGGTTCTGAAGGCGGGCCGCCGTCGCGGCCCGCCGCTTGAATTAATTGAGCTGTTCGACGCGGATGCGCACGACCGGGCCAACCACGTCCTGCAGGGATTCCAGGGCGACGATGGCATCATTGATGCGCTGCTCGACCACGCCGTGGGTGACCAGGATCATCGGCACCAGGCCATCCTGCTCCTCGGCTTCCTTCTGCATGATCGACTCGATGTTGATGCCACGCTCCGAGAGGATGCTGGCGACCTGCGCGAGCACACCCGGGTGGTCCTTGGCCTGGATACGCAGGTAGTAGGCGCTTTCGCAGGCTTCGATCGGCAGGATCGGGTGGGCCGACAGCGAGTCCGGCTGGAAGGCCAGGTGCGGCACACGGTTCTCCGGGTCGCTGGTCATGGCGCGGACCACGTCGACCAGGTCGGCGATCACCGACGAGGCGGTTGGCTCCATGCCGGCGCCGGCACCGTAATACAGGGTGGAACCGGCGGCGTCACCGTTGACCATCACCGCGTTCATCACACCGTTGACGTTGGCGATCAGGCGGTCGCTGGGGATCAAGGTCGGGTGCACGCGCAGCTCGATGCCTTCGGCGGTGCGACGGGCCACGCCCAGGTGCTTGATGCGGTAGCCCAGGGCTTCGGCGTAGTTCACGTCGGCAGTGGTCAGCTGAGTGATGCCTTCGGTGTAGGCCTTGTCGAACTGCAGCGGGATGCCGAAAGCAATGGACGCCAGGATGGTCAACTTGTGCGCGGCGTCGATGCCCTCGACGTCGAAGGTCGGGTCGGCCTCGGCATAGCCCAGCGCCTGGGCTTCGGCCAGCACGTCGGGGAAGGCACGGCCTTTTTCGCGCATTTCGGTGAGGATGAAGTTGCCGGTGCCGTTGATGATCCCGGCCAGCCAGTTGATGTGGTTGGCCGACAGGCCTTCACGGATCGCCTTGATCACCGGGATGCCACCGGCGACGGCGGCCTCGAAGGCGACGATGACGCCCTTCTCGCGGGCCTTGGCGAAGATCTCGTTGCCGTGCACGGCAATCAGCGCCTTGTTGGCGGTGACCACGTGCTTGCCGTTTTCGATGGCCTTGAGCACCAGGTCGCGGGCGATGGTGTAGCCACCGATCAGCTCGATGACGATATCGATTTCTGGGTTGCTCGCCACGTCGAACACATCAGCGGTAATGGGGGTACCGGTAATCTGGCAGTTCGGGTTCGGCGAGCGCATGGCAATCTGTGCCACTTCAATACCGCGCCCGGCACGGCGGGCAATCTCCTCGGCGTTGCGCTGAAGTACGTTGAAGGTTCCGCCACCGACGGTCCCTAACCCACAGATGCCTACTTTGACCGGTTTCACTGTGAACTCCCCATTGAACGGCCGGCACTTGCGCCGACCGTGAAACATGCCATCACCCCATGACGATGGCGTATTGAATTGATTACTTGCGCTCTGCCAGGGCCAGCTTGGCCACTTGCGGTGCCGGCTGGTAGCCCGGAATCACCTGGCCACTTTCCAGGACGATGGCGGGCGTGCCATTCACGCCGATCGACTGGCCGAGCTGGAACTGCTTGCCGACCGGGTTGGCGCACTTGGCCGCCTTGATCTCCTTACCCTCGACCATCTTGTCCATCGCCGCGCGGCGGTCGCTGGAGCACCACACTGCCTGCAGCTGTTCGTCACCCGGCGAGCCCAGGCCCTGGCGCGGGAAAGCGACGTAGCGCACTTCGATACCGCGGCGGTTGAGCTCAGGCACTTCGGCGTGCAGCTTGTGGCAATACGGGCAGGTGGTGTCGGTGAACACGGTGATGTGCGACTTGGTCTCGCCCTTGGCCGGGTAAACGACCATTTCTGCCGCCGGGATGCCGTTGATCAGCTTGGCGATGCCCTGGCGCTCGGTCTTCTCGGTGAGGTTGACCGGCTTGCCGTCCTGGATCTGGTACAGGTAGCCCTGCATCACGAACTGGCCATCGGCGCTGGCGTACAGCACGCGACCGCCCTGCAGCTTCACTTCGTACAGGCCGTTGAGCGGGCTGCTGGAAACGCTTTCGACCGGAACTTCCAGGGCCAGGTTCTGCAGCGACTTGCGGATCGCCTGCTCGGCACCGGCCGCGGGCTCGGTTGCGGCAGCGGCGGCAAAGGTGCTGACCAACGCCAGGGCGGCGGCGGCAAAAATACGGGTGACACGCATGGGGGTACTCCTGAAGACGGACGGGGCCGGAGGGGCGTCGCCTACGCTTCAGAGGTGGCGAACGGTCGGCCCGTGCAACAAACCGTCCAAGCCTACCACAACAGGCCCGCGCAGAAAGGCTCCTCAGGCACCGGTGAGCGGAACATGAAAATCATTCATCCACGCGGATGGTGCTGGGCGTGCAACTGCTGCAGCCGCGCCTTGGCCACATGGGTGTAGATCTGCGTGGTGGACAGGTCGCTGTGGCCCAGCAGCATCTGCACCACGCGCAGGTCGGCACCGTGGTTGAGCAGGTGCGTGGCGAACGCGTGGCGCAGGGTATGCGGCGACAGCGGTTTGTCGATACCGGCCACCCGTGCCTGGTGCTTGATACGGTGCCAGAAGGTCTGGCGGGTCATCTGCTCGCCGCGCAGGCTGGGGAACAGCACATCGCTGGGGCGACCACTGAGCAGCTCGGCACGGCCATCGCGCAGGTAGCGCTCGATCCAAACCACCGCCTCTTCGCCCATCGGCACCAGGCGCTCCTTGCTGCCCTTGCCCATCACCCGCAGCACACCCTGGCGCAGGTTGACCTGGTCGAGGGTGAGGCTGACCAGCTCGGTCACCCGCAGGCCGCAGGCGTACAACACTTCGAGCATGGCCCGATCACGCTGGCCGATGGCTTCGCCCAGGTCCGGCGCCTGCAGCAGCGCCTCGACGTCGGCCTCCGACAGCGACTTTGGCAGCGGACGCCCCAATTGCGGCATGTCCACCTGCAGGGTCGGGTCGACGGCGATCAATCGCTCGCGCAGCAGGTAGCGGAAGAACCCCCGCACGCCAGAGAGAAACCGCGCCGTGGAGCGGGGTTTGTAGCCTTGGTCGAAACGCCAGGCAAGGTGATCGAGGATCAACTCGCGCCCGGCATCGGGCAGCGCCACGCCGTGCTCCTGCAACCAGCCATTGAACAAGGCCAGGTCACTGCGGTAAGAGGCGCGAGTATTGTCGGAAAGCCCCTTTTCCAGCCACAGGGCATCGAGGAACTGGTCAATCAGGGGGTGGTCGAGGGCGGGCATGAAGACTCGGTGGCAAACGGCGAAATGGCGCTTAGTCTTTCATAACCACGCCAGCATAGGGAGCCCGCATGAGCGAACAGCAGATTCTCCTGAGTTTCGGTGGCATCGGCGCCGCCGCCCTCGCCTGTCAGTGGCTGGCCTGGCGCCTGAAGCTGCCGGCGATCCTGTTCCTGCTGCTGTCCGGCATCCTCGCCGGGCCTGTGCTGGGCTGGCTGCAGCCACAGGAGCTGTTCGGCCCACTGCTGATGCCGCTGGTGTCGCTGGCGGTGGCCCTGATCCTGTTCGAGGGCAGCCTGACCCTGCATATCTCGCAATGGCGTGAGATCGGCAGCGTGGTCCACCGCCTGGTCACGGTCGGTGCCCTGAGCACCTGGCTGGTGATCGCCGTGGCCACCCACTGGCTGCTGGGTTTCGACTGGCCGCTGGCGATCCTGTTCGGCACCCTGACGCTGGTCACCGGGCCCACCGTGATCGTGCCCATGCTGCGGGTGGTGCGGCCCAACGCGACCATCGCCAACATCCTGCGCTGGGAGGGTATCGTCATCGACCCGATCGGTGCGCTGCTGGCGGTGGTGGTGTACAGCTTCATCATCGCCCGCGGCGACAGCGACGGGCTGATCCAGAGCCTGGGCACCTTCGCCGGAGTGATCTTCTGCGGTGGCGCCCTGGGTGCCGCCGGGGGCTGGTTGCTGGGGCAGATCATGCGCGCCCAGTGGCTACCGGAATACCTGCACAACCTGGCCTCGCTGGCCGCTGTGCTGGGCATCTTCATCGCCGCCAACCAGATCGTCCACGAGTCCGGGCTGCTGGCCGTGACGGTGATGGGCATGTGGCTAGCCAACATGCCAGGGGTGGATGTGCGGCAGATCCTGCACTTCAAGGAAAACCTCAGCGTGCTGCTGATCTCCGGCCTGTTCATCCTGCTGGCCGCACGCCTGGACCTGCATGCCATGCTCGGCCTGGGCCCGGCGGTACTCGCCCTGCTGCTGGTAATCCAGTTGCTGGCGCGGCCACTGAACGTGTTCATCTCGACCCTGGGCTCGACGCTGAACTGGCGCGAACGCGCGCTGCTGGCCTGGATCGCCCCGCGTGGCATTGTCGCGGCGGCGGTATCGGCGATCTTCGCCATCCGCCTGCATGAGGCCGGCCACGAAGGGGCGCTGCTGCTGGTGCCACTGACCTTCGCCGTGATCATCGGCACGGTGGTGCTGCAAAGCGCCACAGCCAGGCCCCTGGCGCGCCTGCTCAAGGTCGCCGAGCCGGCCCCCAGCGGCTTTCTCATGGTGGGCGCCAACCCGCCTGCCCGGGCCATTGCCAAGGCTTTGCAACAACTTGGCTGCCGAGTGCTGCTGACTGATTCGAGCTGGGAGAACATCCGTGCCGCGCGCATGGACAACCTGCCCACCTACTTCGGCAACCCGGCCTCGCAACATGCCGACGCCCACCTGGACCTGGTGGGCCTGGGTCATCTGCTCGGCCTGTCACCGGCCGGCGAAATCAACGCCCTGGCCTGCGCACGGTTTCGCCACGATTTCGGCCATGGCCGGCTGTTCGTACTGGCCAGCGGCCTGGAGAAACAGCGCAGCGACAAGCACCGGGCCAGCGAGGAGCATCGTGGCCAGCCACTGGGCGCCCGCGCGATGACCTACAACCAATTGGCCAAGCTACTGAATCAGGGGGCAGAGCTGTACAGCACGACCCTGACCGATGCGTTCACCTGGGATGCCTACCAGCAATTGCACGGTGAGCGGGCGACATTGATGTTCGCCCGTGACAACCACGGCTGGGTGCATGTGGCCACCCCGGAACACCCGCTGCAGCCGCAGCCGGGCTGGACGCTGGTGGCGCTGATAGAGCCTGAGGCCACGGTTCAATGACTGGCCGAGGCCGATCGCCGGCAAGTCGCAGCGGCGAACCGCTGCTCCCGCAGTTGCTGCGTTGACCTCGAAGATCGCGCGATCCCTGTGGGAGCGGGTTTACCCGCGACACGGGCGTAGCCCGTGCCAGGCACCGAGGTGTCATCTTCGCGGGTAAACCCGCTCCCACAGGCAGACTGCAGGTCTTGAGTTCGGCACAGTCAGGTGGGAGCCGGCTTGCCGGCGATGAGGCCACGCCCGGCAACAGACGCAATCAGGCCTGCGGCAGCACCGGCACCGGGCGCTTGTCCTCGTCGATGGCGACGAAGCTGAATACCCCATGGATCGCGCGTTCGCGGCCATCGAGGTACATGTTCTCGACGAACACATCCACCTGCACTTGCAGGCTGGTATTGCCGACCTTGATCACGCTACCCACCAGCTCGACGATCGAGCCCGCCGGGATCGGGTGCTTGAAGTCGATGCGGTCGGTGGACACGGTCACCAGCGGCAGGCGGCAAAAACGCGTGGCAGCGATGAACGACACTTCGTCCATCCACGCCAGGGCCGTACCGCCGAACAGGGTGTTGTGGTGGTTGGTGGTGTTGGGGAACACCGCCTTGGTCACACGGGTCACCGACAGTTCGGTGCGGCGCAGGATTTCCTGGTCTCGAGTTGTCATGTTCGGGTCACATCGCTAAGGCAAGGTACAAAAAGCAAAAAAGCAGCCCGAAGGCTGCTTTTTCTCTCGCAAGATGGCCAAGGCCACCGGTCAAACTGCACTCAGGACAGTTTTTCCTTGATGCGAGCGGCTTTGCCGGACAGGTCGCGCAGGTAGTACAGCTTGGCTTTACGCACGTCACCACGACGTTTCACGGCCAGGCTGTCGATCTGTGGGCTGTAGGTCTGGAAGGTACGCTCTACGCCAACGCCGCTGGAGATCTTGCGCACGGTGAAGGCGCTGTTCAGACCGCGGTTACGCTTGGCGATAACGACGCCTTCGAACGCCTGCAGACGCGAGCGGTCGCCTTCCTTCACTTTGACCTGGACGACAATGGTGTCGCCTGGTGCGAAGGTCGGGATTTCCTTGCTCATCTGCTCGGCTTCGAGCTGCTGGATGATCTTGTTGGTCATGCTGTGCTCCTAAGATGGATAACGCGATCCACCATCGATACGTTTAACTATCGTCCCGCTCGCGGAGGTATTCCTCGAGCAGCTTCTTCTCTTCTCCAGAAAGCGAGCGACTTTCCAGAAGATCGGCGCGTCGTTCGAAGGTCCTACCAAGGGACTGCTTCATCCGCCAACGCCGGATGTGTGCATGGTTGCCACTAAGCAACACGTCGGGTACACGCTGATCCGCATACACCTCAGGTCGGGTGTAGTGCGGGCAATCCAGCAGACCGTCGGTGAAAGAATCTTCCTCCGCCGAGTCCACATGCCCTAAAGCTCCGGGCAGCAGCCGCGTAACCGCATCGATCAGTACCATGGCCGGCAGCTCGCCACCGGAAAGCACATAGTCGCCAATCGACCACTCCTCATCGACATGAGCCTCGATAAAGCGCTCGTCGATGCCTTCATAACGACCGGCGATCAGGATCAAAGATTCCTGTTCGGCCAGGCCTTTGACCGCTTGCTGAGTCAGCTTGCGGCCTTGCGGCGAAAGGTAGATCACCTTTGCCGTTGCTCCGGCGACTTGCCTGGCGTTAACCAGCGCGTCTTCCAGAGGCTTGATTTTCATCACCATGCCCGGACCACCGCCAAACGGCCGATCATCCACGGTGTGGTGGCGATCAGTGGTGTAGTCCCGCGGGTTCCAGCAGGTCACTTGCAGCAACCCCTGTTTCACCGCACGGCTGGTAATGCCGTACTCCGTGATGGCCGAGAACATCTCGGGGAACAACGTGATGACGTCTACGCGAAGGTTACCCATCGTTTAGAAATCCGCGTCCCATTCGACTCGCATCACACCTGCTTCAAGGTCGATTGCCAGCACGCATTGCTCCGTATAGGGCAACAGACGCTCGCGATCATCCAGGCTGCCTGCGCAAGGCTTGACCACCATTACATCGTTCGCGCCGGTCTCCAACAGGTGATCGATCGTGCCGAACAGCTGTTCGTCCTGATTGATGACCTTCAGGCCTTCCAACTGGTACCAGTAGTACTCGTCGGCTGCCAGGTTGGGCAAAAGGCTCCGCGCAATGCAGATTTCGTAACCGCTCAGAAGCCGGGCTTCATCACGATCATCGAGGCCTTTCAATTTCACGACCAGGCCCTTTTGGGAGCCACGACCGCTAACCAGCTCGACCTGCTTTACCTTGCCTTCGTGCTTGAGCGTCCAGCGCGGATAATCCAACAGGTTTTCAATCGGATCGGTAAAGGAGTACACCTTCACCTCGCCGCGAACGCCGTGAACCGAAAAAATCTTGCCAACGACGATGAGATCGTCAGCCTTTTCTGGCGTCGCGTTCATACTGCTCAGGCTGCAGCCTTGGCAGCTTCCTTCAGCAGCTGAGCAACACGCTCAGACGGCTGTGCGCCCTGGCTCAGCCAGTAGGTGACGCGCTCTTGGTTGACCGACAGCTTGACTTCGGCGCCCGATGCGATCGGGTTGAAGAAGCCAACGCGCTCAACGAAACGGCCGTCACGGGCGTTACGCGAGTTGGTCACGGTCAGGTGGTAGAAAGGGCGCTTTTTCGAGCCGCCACGGGCAAGACGGATGGTTACCATGTGAACATCGTTCCTATAGTCGGTGCTGCAAAACTGAATGCCCAATGGGCACACGGGTGCCCAAAAGGCCGCATATTCTCGGGGAATACACGGACATTTGCAAATGCCTTTTTCGGCGAGCGCTTGACCCACCGTTCAGATCTGCCGGTTAAGCCGCTGTTTTGCGGCGCTTTTCCCGCCGAAGCGGGGGTTGGGTGGCCGCCTTCCTATAAAGGCAGCCGCCCAAATTCGATTACATCTTGGGCATGCCGCCGCCCGGCAGCATGCCGCCAAGACCGCGCATCATCTTGGCCATGCCGCCCTTGGCGGAGAATTTCTTCATCATCTTCTGCATCTGCTTGTGCTGCTTGATCAGCCGGCCGATGTCCTGCACCTGGGTACCGGAACCCATGGCGATGCGGCGCTTGCGCGAACCGCTGATCAAGTCAGGGTCGCGACGCTCGGCCGGGGTCATGGAGTTGATGATCGCTTCCATCTGCTTGAACTGCTTTTCGGCCGCGCCCTGGGCGTTGCCCATCTGCGACAGGTTGACGCCGCCCATGTTCGGCAGCTTGTCCATCAGTCCGCCGAGGCCGCCCATGTTCTTCATCTGCTGCAGTTGGTCACGGAAGTCTTCGAGGTCGAAGCCCTTGCCCTTCTTCAGCTTCTTGGCCAGCTTGTCGGCCTTCGCCTTGTCGATGGTCTGCTCGGCCTGCTCGATCAGACTGAGCACGTCACCCATGCCGAGGATGCGCGAGGCGATACGATCAGGGTGGAACGGCTCGAGGGCTTCGGTCTTCTCGCCCATACCGATGAACTTGATCGGCTTGCCGGTGATGGCACGCACCGACAGGGCGGCACCGCCACGGGCATCACCGTCGACCTTGGTCAGGATCACACCGGTCAGCGGCAGCGCGTCGCCGAAGGCCTTGGCGGTATTGGCGGCATCCTGGCCGGTCATGGCATCGACCACGAACAGCGTTTCGATCGGCTTGACCGCGGCGTGCAGTGCCTTGATCTCGTCCATCATGTCGGCGTCGACGTGCAGGCGGCCGGCGGTGTCGACGATCACCACGTCGATGAACTTGAGCTTGGCTTCGCGGATTGCCGCTTGCGCGATATCCACCGGCTTCTGGCTGATATCGGACGGGAAGAAGGTCACGCCGATGTCGTTGGCCAGGGTTTCCAGCTGCTTGATCGCCGCCGGACGGTAAACGTCGGCGGACACCACCATCACGCTTTTCTTCTTGCGCTCTTTCAGGTGGCGCGCCAGCTTGCCGGCGGTGGTGGTCTTACCGGCACCCTGCAGGCCGGCCATCAGCACCACTGCGGGCGGTGCGGCATTGAGCGTCAGCTCTTCGTTGGCCGCGCCCATCAGGCGCTCCAGCTCGGCCTGGACGATCTTGACGAAGGCCTGGCCTGGGGTGAGGCTGCGCGACACTTCGGTGCCGACCGCGCGTTCCTTGATGCTGTTGACGAAATCCTTGACCACCGGCAGGGCAACGTCGGCCTCGAGCAGGGCCATGCGCACTTCGCGCAGCGTGTCCTTGATGTTGTCTTCGGTCAGCTTGGCCTTGCCGGTGACATGGCGCAGCGTCTGTGACAGGCGGTCGGTCAGGTTTTCGAACATGGTGATCCTTTCAGGCCCAGTGAAGCCGAGGTTTTTCAGGCGCCCAGGTGGAAATGCACACGCGCTGGGCACAACAAGGCGGCGATTATAGCGGAGAGCGGCGCTGGCGCACACCTTGGTGCAGAGGCTCTGGATAATCGGTGGCCTGGATGTCGTCTTCGCGGGTAAACCCGCTCCCACAGGTTCAGCGCAACCCTTGTGGGAGCGGGTTTACCCGCGAAAAGGCCGGCGCAGCGAAGCAGTCTTCCTTGCCCACCGCGTTCTATGCCAAACTCCGTCCCTTTAAGGCTTGCCTGCCAGGACTTATGCTCTCTTCACCCAGCCTCATTCCCAACCTGATCGCCGCCTTCCTTTATCTGGCCGCGACCGTCTACCAGGCCACCGGCCTGGCCCGTGGCGCCCGCGCCGACAAGCGGCTGCTCGGCCTGCTCGGCGCACTGGCGGTGCTCGCCCAGGGCGGCGCGCTGTTCTTCCAGCTGATCACCCCGCTGGGCCTGAGCCTGGACTTCTTCAGCGCCGCCAGCCTGATCGCCGTGGCGGTGATCGGCCTGACGCTGATCGCCTGCCTGAGCATTCCCGTGGAAAACCTGCTGGTGCTGCTGTTCCCGCTCGGTGCCGTAACCGCGCTGCTGGCGCAGTTCGCCCCGCCTGGCACGGTGCCGCTGATCAATGAAGAGCCGGGCATCCTCGCGCACATCCTGCTGTCGATCCTCGCCTACGGCCTGTTCACCATCGCCGTGTTCCAGGCCCTGCTGCTGTTGCTGCAGGACCACCAGCTCAAGCACAAGCACCCGTCCGGGCTGATCCGCAACTTCCCGCCGCTGCAGACCATGGAAAGCCTGCTGTTCGGCTTTCTCTGGGCCGGCTGGGGGCTGCTGTCGCTGTCGCTGATCTCCGGCTGGCTGTTCCTCGACAACCTGTTCGCCCAGCACCTGGTGCACAAGACCCTGCTGGCCTGCGTGGCGTGGATCGTGTTCAGTGTGTTGCTGTGGGGCCGCACTCGCCTGGGCTGGCGTGGCCACAAGGCGATCCGCTGGACCCTCGCCGGTTTCTGCCTGCTGATGCTGGCCTATTTCGGCAGCAAGCTGGTCCGCGAATTCATCTTGCATATCTGACGGCCGCCCATGGATACCCTGCCGTACGCCCCGCTGCTCGGCACACTGGTACTGGCACTGCTGTGGTCAGCGCTGTTCACTGCCGTGGACTGCGCTCGCCAGCAACAGAACGGCCACGCCGACCCTACCTTGCCCGCCCAGGCCCTGGTGCTCTGCGCCAGCCTCGGCAAGTTGCTGGTGCTGGGCCTGGCCTGCCTGATCGGCCAGCGCTACAGCGGCGAACACGGTTTCTGGCTCGCCGGGCTGGCCGCCACGGCAGCCTTGCTGGTGCTCGCCGAGTACCTGCCGCGACGCCTGGCGCGGCGCAATCCGCAGGCATTCATCAGCCTTGGCGCCAGCCTGCTCAAGGTACCGCTGACCGCACTGCAACCCTTGGCCTGCCTGCTCGACGGCTGCGCCAGGTTGATCCTGCGCCCGTTCCGCGTGCAGCCCATCGCGGTGGCGCTGCACCCGCAGGAAGACGACTTCGATGATGACGAGCAGCATGCCCCGTCCCGCAATGGCTTGCTGGAAGGCTTGCAAGCCCTGGACAAGATCACCGTCAACGACATCCTGGTACCGCGCAACGAAGTCGACGGCATCAACCTCGACGACCCCATCGAGCGCATCGTCGAGCAACTGATCGTTAGCCGCCACACCCGCCTGCCGGTCTATCACAACGACATCAACCAGGTGGAAGCGGTACTCAACACCAAGCTGATCAGCCACCTGCTGCCGCGCGCCGAACTCACCTTCGAAAAGCTCCAGGCCGCTTGCTACGAGCCCTACTTCGTCCCCGAAAGCACGCCCCTGCAGATGCAACTGCTGAACTTCCACAAGCAACAGCGGCGCATGGGCGTGGTGGTGGACGAGTACGGCGAAGTGCTGGGCATCGTCACCCTCGAAGATATCCTCGAAGAGATCGTCGGTGAATTCGAAGACGAACACAGTCTCGACAACCCGCACGTGCACCCGCAGGGCGATGGCCGCTTCATCATCGAGGGCACCGCCTCGCTGCGTGAAATCAACCGCACCCTCGGCTGGCACCTGCCCTGCGATGGCGGGCCGAAAACCCTCAACGGCCTGGTCACCGAGGCACTGGAAAGCATCCCGGCAACGGCGGTTTGCCTGAAGATCGGCCGTTATCGCCTGGAAATCCTCGAAACCGAGGACAATTGCGCCAGCAAGGTGCTGGTCTGGACCGTGACCCGATAGTTATACTCGGCCAACGCTTACCCAGCCCTGCCGTCCCGCCTGCTACCCGCACCCGGCGCCCCACGGCCAGTGCGCAGCACTGACACGCCCCACGGCTCTGCGTCACCACCCCGAACAGCGCCCGCCCCTCCCTACCCCCTGGGCTATCGTCAGTCACGCGACTCACAACAATACGCTCCGGCTCCCGTGTGCCCGCCACATGGGCCGTGCCCCATGGAGCATCGACTGTCAGGGACCTACGCATGACTACCAGCAGCACCTACGCCGAACCTGCCTCGGCGGCCCCGGTCAACTCGCCTGCGCGGGTGGCCACCGCCAGTTTCATCGGCACCGCCATCGAGTTCTACGATTTCTACGTCTACGCCACCGCCGCCGCCCTGGTGATCGGGCCGGTGTTCTTCCCCTCCGGGTCAGGCACCGCGCAGATGCTCGCGGCCTTCCTCACCTTCGGCATCGCGTTCCTCGCCCGGCCACTGGGCTCGGCGCTGTTCGGTCACTTCGGCGACCGTATCGGGCGCAAGTCGACCCTGGTCGCTTCGCTGTTGCTGATGGGGGTCTCGACCACGCTGATTGGCGTGCTGCCGGGCTATGACAGCATCGGCGTGTGGGCGCCGATCCTGCTCTGCATCCTGCGCTTTGGCCAAGGCCTGGGCCTGGGCGGCGAGTGGGGTGGCGCGGCGCTGCTGGCCACCGAGAACGCCCCCGAAGGCAAGCGCGCCTGGTTCGGCATGTTCCCGCAACTGGGCCCCTCGATCGGCTTTTTGGCCGCCAACGGCCTGTTCCTCACCCTGGCCCTGGTGCTCAGCGACGAGCAGTTCCGCGACTGGGGCTGGCGCATTCCGTTCCTGCTCAGCGCCGCGCTGGTGCTGGTCGGCCTGTATGTGCGCCTGAAACTCGAGGAAAGCCCGGTATTCGCCAAGGCCGTGGCGCGCCAGGAACGGGTCAAGATGCCGGTGGTCGAGCTGTTCGCCCAGTACTGGCTGCCGACCCTGCTGGGCGCGGCGGCGATGGTGGTGTGCTACGCGCTGTTCTATATCTCCACGGTGTTTTCGCTGAGCTACGGCGTGTCGACGCTGGGCTACAGCCGCGAGACCTTCCTCGGCCTGCTGTGCTTCGCCGTGGTGTTCATGGCCCTGGCCACGCCACTGTCGGCCTGGCTCAGCGACCGCTTCGGGCGCAAGCCGGTATTGATCGTTGGTGCGCTGCTGGCCATCGCCTCGGGCTTCGCCATGGAGCCGCTGCTGACCTCGGGCTCGACCACTGGCGTGGCCTTGTTCCTGAGCATCGAGCTGTTCCTGATGGGGGTGACCTTCGCGCCAATGGGCGCCTTGCTGCCCGAGCTGTTCCCAACCCACGTGCGCTACACCGGCGCCTCGGCGGCCTACAACCTGGGCGGCATCGTCGGCGCTTCGGCGGCACCGTTCTTTGCCCAGAAGCTGGTGAGCATGGGGGGCTTGAGCTGGGTGGGAGGGTATGTGTCGGCGGCGGCGGTGATCAGCCTGATTGCCGTGTTGTGCCTGAAAGAAACCCGCAATACCGAGCTTTGAACCGCTGAAACAATCGCGGGGCAAGCCCGCTCCCACGCCATGTAGCTATTGGCGTGGGAGCGGGCTTGCCCCGCGATGCTTTTGGGGTGTCAGTGCTTCATGCCGAGCTCGGCATCATCCATCAGTGCCTTGGCCAGGGCGCTCAGGTAATAGGATGCCCAGAGCAGCTGCGGCTTCTCCTCCATGATCCCGGTGATGGTCAAGTCGCGCACGCAGCCCATCAGCTCCGACGCTTGATCGCGGGCGTGCTGGCAAGGGATGCCGGGTTCGATACAGAACAGCGGGGCGGTCATGCCCTCACCTTGGTAGAACTTGGTCTTGCCGACGGTGGTTTTTGTGTCGTCTATGGACATGGTTGTTCTCCCTGAAATGGTCGGTGCCTGTGCGGGCCTCTTCGCGGGCAAGCCCGCTCCCACAGGTACTGCGCTGGCTCCAAGGCACAGGTGAACCTGTGGGAGCGGGTTTACCCGCGAATGGGCCCGATCAGGCAACACATGCCTAGCGGCTCAATGCAACGCCGACGCCTGCGCCGGCATCTGCACCTGAATCAGTGCCGATTCCAGCAACACCCGCAGCGCTTCGGTCTCGTGCATCGCCGTCATCAACAAGACCGAAACGGGCGGCTTGGGCTGCAGCAGCATTGCCTGATGGACCACGGTCACTGCGCACAGGGCGTACTCGGTGGCCTGGATCAGGGTGTCTTCAAGGGAATGATGGTTGTGGGGTGGATCGGGGACGATCTTTAGCATGATGAATCCTCAATTTGAGAGATGGGACCATCACCATTCGCTGTCAAACAAAGGGTGGCAGCTGTACATGGGTTGACAGACCGGTCAAATAGAGGAAACCCGGCGCACCCGAAGATGCCCCACGCACAGCCGCCATAAGGGCATAGCCATACGGTCGTATTTGAGTCGGCCTGTCAAAGCCGGTCACTGTTTTCGCAGCGACCGCCCGAGACTAGTGACCAACTCAGAGCACCGCAATGGCTTGAAAGGGGGCAGAAGTATGTTTGGGAAATGGACTACATGGAATAAGGGAAGTCTCGGGATCTGCGTAGGAAACGCGGCAGAGGTGACCCTTGGATCCAGCGTTTTCAGGTCCATAGCTACGATCGCATGAGGGCGTCCAAGCGCTGGGCGAAAGCCTTGCAGCGCGCTCGATCTGATAGGCGCTGAAGAACTTTCGGCGAACACCTGGCAGCCCTCACCTAATCAGGAATAGCCCGCGCAACTAAAGCGAAGCAACCCTCACGCAGATTTCTTCCTCACCGTGAAGTCAACTTCCAGATCAGCATTCGCCAGAATATTCACCAAAGCATCCAACGAGAACTTGTCGATCTTGCCATTGAGCAGATCACTCAAGCGAGGCTGAGTGAGGTGCAGCCGCCGTGCTGCGTCTTTCTGCGGCAAATTCCAAGCCTGGACGAGCTTGGTCAGTACTCTCATCAGTTTCGCTCGAAGCCGCAGGTTTTCGGCCTCTTCAGGTGAATCGAACAGCGCATCCCAAACCGAAGTGGAGCGTTCGTTTGTCATCGCAAATCCCTCTGTGCGTCCGTATTTCATAACAATGCGCTTCAACAGGTGCCTAACAACTTGTATCTCGCTCTCGCCAGGTCAATGTCGCGCTTTTCAGTCTTCTCGGTCGTCTTGCGAAACGCATGCAGGACATAGACCGCTTCTGGCCGATTCACCACGTAAAACACGCGAAACGCACCATCCCTGCACTTGATTCGAATTTCCCGCGCCCCTGCACCTACGCTGTCCATCGGCTTCCAGTCGACTGGCTCTTCACCGTCCTGTATCAGCGCCAACTGATACCCCGCCCGCTGCCTTGCCACTATTGGAAAACCCCGCAGGTCCTGCTTGCTGCTACCCAACCACTCGATTGGCTTCTGCTCATTCTGCATCCTGCACGCTCCTGCCAACGCCTACACCCGGCCCGATCAGCCAAGGGTGCAAGCTCTCCATGAGCGGCAAGGTTAAAACTATATCGGTATCGATATAAGCGCAATTCCATGACAAGGCTTTACGACGGCTGACGCCCACCTGCATACCGCCAGGCGCACGACAGCAGTCAGGGCGATGGCGGCTTCTAAACCCATATCACCCAAACCAATTAACCTGTCCCCTGCCCCGCCACCCCGCCTAGACTCGCCGCACCCCGACCCAGGAATGCCGCCATGTCCGAGCAACTCCTCAGCAGCCGCAACCTCGCCTTCGAACTCTACGAAGTCCTCGACGCCGAGGCCCTGACCCAGCGCCCGCGCTTCGCCGAGCACAGCCGCGAAACCTTCGACGCCGCGCTGACCACCGCCCGCACCATCGCCGAAAAGTACTTCGCCCCACACAACCGCAAGGGCGACGAAAACGAGCCACGCTACGTGGACGGCCGCGCCGAACTGATCCCGGAAGTGAAACCAGCAGTCGATGCCTTCCTCGAAGCCGGTTTCCTCAACGCCAACCGCGATTTCGACGTCGGCGGCATGCAGCTGCCCAGCCTAGTGTCGCAAGCCTGCTTTGCCCACTTCCAGGCCGCCAACGCCGGCACCACGGCCTACCCGTTCCTGACCATGGGCGCGGCCAACCTGATCGAGAGCTTCGGCACAGAAGAACAGAAGCGCCTGTTCCTGCAACCGATGATCGAAGGCCGCTACTTCGGCACCATGGCCCTCACCGAGCCCCACGCCGGCTCCTCGCTGGCCGATATCCGCACCCGCGCCGAACCTGCCGGCGATGGCAGCTACCGGCTCAAGGGCAACAAGATCTTCATCTCCGGCGGCGACCACGAGCTGTCCGAGAACATCGTGCACATGGTCCTGGCCAAGCTACCGGGCGCGCCGGCCGGGGTGAAAGGCATCTCGCTGTTCATCGTGCCCAAGTACCTGGTCAACCATGACGGCAACCTGGGCCCGCGCAACGATGTGCTGCTGGCCGGGCTGTTCCACAAGATGGGCTGGCGCGGCACCACCTCCACCGCCCTCAATTTCGGCGACAACGGCCAGTGCGTGGGCTACCTGGTCGGCCAGCCGCACCAGGGTCTGGCCTGCATGTTCCAGATGATGAACGAAGCGCGCATCGGCGTCGGCATGGGCGCGGTGATGCTCGGTTACGCCGGCTACCTCTATTCGCTGGAGTACGCCCGCCAGCGCCCGCAAGGCCGCCTGCCGGACAACAAGGACCCACAAAGCCCGGCCGTGCCGATCATCGAGCACAGCGACGTGAAGCGCATGCTGCTGGCCCAGAAGGCCTACGTGGAAGGCGCCTTCGACCTGGGTCTGTACGCCGCCCGGCTGTTCGACGACACCCACACCGCGCCGGATGAAAACACCCGCCAGCAAGCCCAGCAACTGCTCGACCTGCTCACCCCGATCGTCAAATCCTGGCCTTCGACCTTCTGCCTCAAGGCCAACGAACTGGCGATCCAGATCCTCGGCGGCCATGGCTACACCCGCGAATACCCGGTCGAGCAGTACTACCGCGACAACCGCCTGAACCCGATCCACGAAGGCACCGAGGGCATCCAGTCCCTCGACCTGCTTGGCCGCAAGCTGGCGCAGAACGGCGGTGCCGGGCTCAAGCAACTGATCCGCCTGATCGCCGGCACCTGCGAGCGCGCCAGCCATCACCCGAACCTGGACAACCTGCGCCAGCCGCTGGAACAGCTGGTCAATCGCCTGCAAACGGTCACCCTGGCCCTGCTCGGCGACCTGGCCCAAGGCAAGGTCGCCGGGGCCCTGGCCAACTCGGCGCTGTACCTGAAGGCCTTCGGTCACTGCGTGATCGGCTGGCGCTGGCTGGAGCAGGCCATCCATGCCGAGCTCGGCCTGCTCAAGGGCAGCGACCGCGACTTCTACCAGGGCAAGCTGCAGGCCGCGCGTTATTTCCTCACCTGGGAAGTACCGGGCTGCCATAATGACCTCGCCTTGCTCGAAGCACGCGACGATACGTGCCTGGGCATGCAAGAGGGGTGGTTCTAGGGGGAGCCACCGCGCCAACGGAGGTTTCCCATGTTCGATTCCAGCGCCCTGCTGCGCCAGCGCTTCGCCGCGCTGCGCAGCACGGCCGAAGTGTTTTCGCTTCGCCACGTCAAGCAATCGCACCAGTCCCTTTCAGTACGCCGCAACGTTACCGAGCCGCCGCACTTCAGCCAGGATGAAGGCGCCATGCTCACCGTGCGGGTCAACGGCGTCGAGGCCTACGCGGCCACCGCCGACCTGTCGCAAAGCGGCCTGCAGCGCGCCCTGGAACAGGCCGAAGCGCTGGCCCGGCGCATCAAGGCCCATAGCCTTCTCGACCTCAGCGGCCAGCCCGCCCCGAGCGAGCGTCACGACCACGTTTCGCCCAACTTCGACCAGCCCCTGCCCAACCTCGCCGACTGCCTGGACCTGCTGGCCGCAGAATCCGCCAGCGTGCCCAAGGACAGCCGCCTGGTGGACTGGCAGGCCAGCCTCGGCATCAGCCTGGTCGAGCAGACCTACCTGAACTCCGCCGGCGCCGAGCTGCGCCATGCCCAGCGCTTCGTCTACCCGGGCCTGGGCGTCACCGCCAGCGACGGCCAGGACAGCCAGAGCCGCACCCTGGGCCGCGACAACTTCGGCCAGCAAGGCAGTTTCGAGGTAATCGAGCGCTGCGGCCTGGTCGGCGCGGCCCGCCGCGTGGCCGACGAAGCCCTGCAACTGCTGCTGGCGCCCAACACGCCGAGCGGCACCCGCGACCTGCTGCTGATGCCCGACCAGATGATGCTGCAGATCCACGAGTCCATCGGCCACCCGCTGGAAATGGACCGCATCCTCGGCGACGAGCGCAACTACGCCGGCACCAGCTTCGTCAAAGCCGCCGACTTCGGCCACCTGCAATACGGCTCCGCGCTGCTCAACGTGACCTTCGATCCCACCATCGGCGAAGAGCTGGCCAGCTACAGCTTCGACGACGACGGCACCCCGGCGAGCAAGCAGTTCCTGATCCGCAACGGCTTGCTGGTGCGCCCACTGGGCGGCGCGCTGTCGCAGCTGCGTTCAGGCCTGGACGGCGTGGCCAACAGCCGCGCCTGTGGCTGGAACCGCGCGCCGATCGACCGCATGGCCAACCTCAATATCGAGCCGGGCGACCAGCCGCTGGCGCAACTGATCGGCGGCATCGAAAACGGCATCCTGATGCGCACCAACCGCTCGTGGTCCATCGATGACGCCCGCAACAAGTTCCAGTTCGGCTGTGAATGGGGCCAGTTGATCGAGAACGGCGAGCTCAAGGGCGTGGTGAAAAACCCGAACTATCGGGGCATCTCCGCCGATTTCTGGCGCAACCTGTCGGCGGTCGGCGATCGCAGCACCTTCCAGGTACTCGGCACGCCCAACTGCGGCAAGGGTGAACCCAACCAGGTGGTGCGGGTCGGCCACGCCTCGCCGGCCTGCGTGTTCCGCCAGATCGACGTATTCGGAGGGGACGCCTGATGAGCACCTATCAACAACGTTTCGAAGACCTGCTCGGTGCCCTGCGCGATGCGCTGCAACCCGGCGAGCAGTTCACCCTGGGCTACAGCGCCGAGCACTCGCAGTTCGTGCGCTTCAACCATGCCCAGGTGCGCCAGGCTGGTTTGGTCAGCCAGGCCAACGTGCAACTGCGGCTGATTCGCGACGGCCGCCAGGCAGAGCAGCAGATCACCCTGGGTGATGACGCCGTGCTGGATCGCCAGCGCCTGCATGACGGCCTCGGGCAACTGCGCCAGACCCTGCCGCTGCTGCCGGTCGATCCGTACCTGAGCCTCGACGAGAGTGCCTGGCACAGCCACAGCCTGCTGGAGCAGCCACTGCCCGAGCTGGATGAAGTGCTGGCCCTGGTCGAGCGCGAGGCCAACGACCTGGACCTGGTCGGCATATACGCCGCCGGCCCCATCTGCCGCGGCTTCGCCAGCTCGTTCGGCGCCTTCGGCTGGCACCAGGCCAACAGCTTCAACTTCGATTGGAGCCTGTTCCACACCAACGGTCAGGCGGTCAAAGCCAACTACGCAGGCCAGGCCTGGAGCGGCGAAGCCTTTGCCGCGCGCCTGCGCCTGGCCCGCGAACAGCTGCAACACCTGGGCCGCCCGGCCATCACCCTCAAGCCCGGCAGCTACCGCGCCTACCTGGCGCCAGCGGCGATGGACGAGATTGCCGGGATGCTCTGCTGGGGTGGTTTCTCTGCCCAGGCACTGGCCACGGGGAACAGCTCGCTGCAACGCCTGTACAACGGCGATGCACGACTGAGCCCGCTGGTGAGCTTCAGCGAACAGGTCAGCGGCTCGTTGAGCCCGGCGTTCTCCGACGAAGGCTCGCCGCGTCGCGACCTGCTGCTGATCGGTGAAGGCCGGGGGCTGGAACGGCTGGTGAGCGCTCGCAGCGCCGCCGAGTTCGCACTTCAGGCCAATGGCGCCGACAGCTACGAATCGCCGTGCGCGTTGAGCCTGGCGCCGGGCAACCTGCCCAGCGCGCAGATCCTCGAACGCCTGGGCACCGGGCTGTACATCAGCAACCTGTGGTACCTGAACTACTCGGACCTGCCGGCCGCGCGGATGACCGGGCTGACCCGGTTCGCCACGTTCTGGGTGGAAAACGGCCAGATCCAGGGGCCGGTGAGCACCATGCGCTTTGATGACAGCCTGTACAGCCTGCTGGGCAGCCAGCTGGAAGACCTGACACAGGAGCGCGAGATGATCCTGTCGACCAGCACCTATGGGCAGCGCAGTACCGGGTCGAGCCATTTGCCGGGGGCGTTGGTGAAGGGGTTGACCCTGACACTGTGATCCGCAGGACCGGCCTCTTCGCGGGTAAACCCGCTCCCACAGGATTACCTATGCCTTGAAGGCAGCATTGAACCTGTGGGAGCGGGTTTACCCGCGAAAGGGCCGACACAGGACAACGAAGAACCTGAGGTAACACATGCCCGACCGTGCCCCGCTGGACCCTGTCACCGCCCGCTGGATCCCCTGGGTAGTGGCCATCGCCTTCTTCATGCAGTCGCTGGACGGCACCATCCTCAACACCGCGCTGCCGGCCATGGCCCGCTCGCTGGCCGAGGACCCACTGCGCATGCAGGGCGTGATCATCGCCTACATGCTCACCGTGGCGCTGCTGATCCCGGCCTCGGGCTGGATCGCCGACCGCTTCGGCACCAAGCGCATCTTCTTCAGCGCGATCCTGCTGTTCAGCTTCGGCTCGCTGCTGTGCGCCATGGCCAACAGCCTGGGTTTCCTGATCTTCGCCCGAGTGGTGCAGGGCCTGGGCGGGGCGCTGATGCTGCCAGTCGGCCGGCTGGTGGTGCTGCGCGCCTACCCGCGTAGCGAGCTGGTGCGGATCATGAGCTTCATCACCATCCCCGGCCTGCTCGGCCCGCTGCTCGGCCCGACCCTCGGCGGCTGGCTGGTGGAAATCCTGACCTGGCACTGGATCTTCCTGCTCAACCTGCCGGTGGGCGCCCTCGGTTGCTATGCAGTGTGGAAGTTCATCCCCGACCTGCGCGGCGCCGAGCGTACCCGCTTCGACGGGCCGGGTTTCGTGCTGTTCGGTGCGGCGATGGTGCTTATCACCATCGCCATGGAAGGCCTGGGCGAGCTGCACCTGCCGCACCTGCGGGTGATGCTGTTGCTGTTCGCCGGCATGGCCTGCCTGGCCGCGTACTGGCTGCGTGCCGGGCGTGACCCGGAGCCACTGTTCTCGCCGTCGCTGTTCCGCGTGCGCACCTTCGCCATCGGCATCCTCGGCAACCTGTTCGCCCGCCTTGGCAGCGGAGCCCTGCCCTTCCTGGTGCCGTTGCTGCTGCAGGTGGCGCTGGGCTACTCGCCGGCCCAGGCAGGCATGAGCATGATCCCGCTGGCAGCGGCGGCGATGCTCGCCAAGTCGGTCGCCCGGCCGCTGATCGAACGCCTGGGCTATCGCATCGTACTCACCGGCAATACCTTGCTGCTGGGCCTGCTGCTGGCCAGCCTGGGGCTGGTCGACGAGCAGACGCCCTATGCCCTGCTGCTGGTGCAACTGGCGTTGCTGGGGGCGGTGAACTCGATGCAGTTCACGGCGATGAACACCGTGACCCTGATCGACCTCGACGACGCCAGCGCCAGCAGCGGCAACAGCCTGCTGTCGGTGGTCGCGCAACTGTCGCTGAGCCTGGGCGTGGCCTGCGCCGGTGCGCTGCTCGGTGGCTTTACTGCAGCCGGCAGTGCCGAAGGCGTAGAGAGCACGTTGGGGGCGTTCCAGCTGACCTTCGTCACCATCGGCGTGATGGCCATGCTGGCGGCGGCGATCTTCCTGCAACTGGCGCCGACAGACGGAAGGCGCGCCCGTCGTCCGGAAGAGCACGTCGAGTCGTAGGGCGAATGGCCATGAGGCTGGTAGACTGTGCGACATTTTTCGCTTCGCACCGCAGGCCCGCCTCGTGACCGTTGAAACCACCGCCTTTGCCACCCTCCCGCTGTCCACCGCCATGCTGGCCAACCTGGACGCCCTGGGCTATGCCTCGATGACCCCGATCCAGGCCCAGAGCCTGCCGGTCATCCTCAAGGGCCAAGACCTGATCGCCCAGGCCAAGACCGGCAGCGGCAAGACCGCCGCCTTCGGCATCGGCCTGCTCAACCCGATCAACCCACGCTACTTCGGCTGCCAGGCGTTGGTGCTGTGCCCGACCCGCGAGCTGGCCGACCAGGTGGCCAAGGAGCTGCGCCGCCTGGCCCGCGCCGAGGACAACATCAAGATCCTCACCCTGTGCGGTGGCGTTTCGCTGGGCCCGCAGATCGCCTCGCTGGAGCACGGTGCGCACATCATCGTCGGCACCCCGGGGCGCATCCAGCAGCACCTGGACAAAGGCACCCTGGTACTCGACGGCCTCAACACCCTGGTGCTCGACGAAGCCGACCGCATGCTCGACATGGGCTTCTTCGACGCCATCGCCAGCATCATCGGCAAGACCCCGTCGCGCCGCCAGACCCTGCTGTTCTCGGCCACCTACCCGGCCGGCATCGAGCAACTGGCCAAGGACTTCATGCGCCAGCCGCAGCAGGTCAAGGTCGAAGCGCTGCACAGCGACACCCAGATCGAACAGCGTTTCATCGAGATCGACGCGCAGCAGCGCCTGGAAGCCGTGACCCGCGTGCTCGGCCACTACCGCCCGCAGTCCTGCGTGGCGTTCTGCTTCACCAAGCAGCAGTGCGAAGACGTAGTGGCCCACCTCACTGCCAAGGGCATCGTTGCCCAGGCGCTGCACGGCGACCTGGAGCAGCGCGACCGCGACCAGGTGCTGACCATGTTCGCCAACCGCAGCAGCTCGGTGCTGGTGGCCACCGACGTGGCCGCCCGCGGCCTGGACATCGATGGCCTGGACATGGTCATCAACGTCGAGCTGGCGCGTGACGCCGAAATCCACGTGCACCGTGTCGGCCGTACCGGCCGTGCCGGCGAGAAGGGCGTGGCGATCAGCCTGGTGGCCCCGGCCGAGGGCCACCGCGCCCAGGCCATCGAAGACCTGCAACAGAAGCCGCTGCGCTGGGAGCAGCTGGACAGCCTGAAGAACAAAGGTGGCGAGCCGCTGCTGCCGGCGATGACCACCTTGTGCATCGGCGCCGGACGCAAGGACAAGCTGCGTCCGGGCGATATCCTCGGCGCGCTGACCGGCGATGCCGGACTGCCGGGCAAGCAGGTGGGCAAGATCGCCATCTTCGACTTCGTGGCGTTCGTGGCCGTGGAGCGGGCGGTGGCCAAGCAGGCCATGCAGCGCTTGAACAGCGGCAAGATCAAGGGCCGTGCCCTGAAAGTCCGCATTATCTGAACCGATCAGCAGATCGCTCGTGGGAGCGGGCTTGCCCCGCGATGGCGTCAGCAGGGCCAACAGCATTGCCTGCACCAGCGCATCGCGGGGCAAGCCCGCTCCCACGCTTCCCCCTAACTTGCCAAAGGTTCCAACCGTGCACTCCACCGACGTGATCATCCTCGGCGCCGGCGCCGCCGGCCTGATGTGCGCCCAGCTCACCGCCCGCCGTGGCCGTCGGGTGCTGCTGCTCGACCACGCCAACAAACCGGGCAAGAAGATCCTCATGTCCGGCGGCGGGCGCTGCAACTTCACCAACATGTACACCGAGCCTGCCAACTTCCTCTCGCACAACCCGCACTTCTGCAAGTCGGCGCTGGCCCGCTACACCCAGTGGGACTTCATCGAACTGGTGTGCAAGCACGGCGTGCCGTACCACGAGAAGAAGCTCGGCCAGCTGTTCTGCGACAACAAGTCCAGCGACATCCTCGACATGCTGCTGGCCGAGTGCGACCAGGCCGGCGCCGAGCTGCGCATGAACACCAGCATCGAACAGATCGAAAAAACCGAAGGCGGCTACCGTCTGCAGACCAGCGCCGGCCCGTTCGCCTGCCAGTCGCTGGTGATCGCCACCGGCGGCCTGTCGATCCCGACCTTGGGCGCCACCGGCTTCGGCTACCAGGTGGCGCGCCAGTTCGGCCACGAACTGCTGCCGACCCGCGCCGGCCTGGTGCCGTTCACCATCACCGAGCCCCAGCTCAAGGCACTGTGCACCGAGCTGTCCGGCACCTCGCTGGACTGCACCGCCAGTTGCAACGGCACAAGCTTCCGGGAAAACCTGCTGTTCACCCACCGCGGCCTGAGCGGCCCGGCGATCCTGCAGATTTCGTCGTTCTGGGAGGCCGGCGACACCGTCGAGATCAACCTGCTGCCCGACCGCGATGCCCTGGAGTGGCTGCAGGGCCAGCAAGTCGAGCGCCCCAACAGCGAGCTGAAGACCGTGCTGGGCGAGGTGTTCACCCGCAAGCTGGCCAACCTGCTGGCCGAGCAGTGGTTCGAATCCAAGCCGCTGAAGCAGTACACCCCGGCGGAATTGGCGCAGATCGCCGACAAACTGGCGGCCTGGCAGGTGGTGCCGGCGGGCACCGAGGGCTATCGCACGGCCGAGGTGACCCTGGGCGGCGTGGATACCCGTGAGGTGTCCTCCAAGACCATGGAATCGCTGAAGAGCCCCGGGCTGTACTTCATCGGCGAGGTGCTGGACGTGAGCGGGCACCTGGGTGGTTTCAACTTCCAGTGGGCCTGGGCTTCGGCCAACGCTGCGGCGCAGTTCGTGTAGAGTAGAATCCTTTCAGCAGCACGGAACGCTTCTTGCTGGTCTGTGTTGTGAAGGGGGTAAAACCATCGCGGGGCAAGCCCGCTCCCACAAAGGCCGACTCGGCTCGTGGGAGCGGGCTTGCCCCGCGATGAGGCCCTCAAGGTTCTAGTCCGCAAACTGCCCAGCAGGCCATCATGTCATCGAGCTCGTTCCGCCATTCATTGCGTCGCCTGTGGGGCCAAGACAAGTTCAGCTACGCCATTCGTGTGACCATCGCCCTCACCGGCAGCATGGCCTGGTGCTGGTACCAGAACGAGATGAGCCTGCTCATCCCGCTGTTCCTCGGCATCATCGCCAGCGCCCTGGCCGAGACCGATGACGGTTGGCAGGGCCGCCTCAGTGCCCTGCTGGTCACCCTCGGCTGTTTTGCCATCGCCGCCCTGTCGGTGGAGCTGCTGTTCCCCTACCCCTGGATCTTCGCCATCGCCCTGGCCCTGGCCGCCTTTGGCCTGACCATGCTCGGCGCATTGGGCGAACGCTACGGGGCGATCGCCTCGGCAACGCTGATCCTGTCGGTCTACACCATGATCGGCGTGGACCAGCGCGGCGGCGAAGTCAGCGACTTCTGGCACGAGCCGCTGCTGCTGGTGACCGGCGCCGCCTGGTACGGGCTGCTGTCGGTGCTGTGGCAGGCGCTGTTTTCCAACCAGCCGGTGCAGCAAAGCCTGGCCAAGCTGTTCTATGAACTGGGCAGCTACCTCAAGCTCAAGGCCAGCCTGTTCGAACCGATCCGTGGCCTGGACGTCGAGGCCACGCGCCTGGAACTGGCCAAGCAGAACGGCAAGGTGGTGGCCGCGCTCAATGCCGCCAAAGAGATCATCCTGCACCGTGTCGGCAACAGCCAGCCCAACTCCAAGGTCAGCCGCTACCTCAAGCTGTACTTCCTGGCTCAGGACCTGCACGAGCGGGTCAGCGCCTCGCACTACCCCTACAACGCCCTCAACGAGGCGTTCTTCCACAGCGACGTGATGTTCCGTTGCCAGCGCCTGCTGCGCAAACAGGGTGCCTCCTGCCAGGAGCTGGCACGCTCGATCCGCCTGCGCCAGCCGTTCGTGCTCGCCAGCGGCTACCCCGAAGCGCTGGAAGACCTGAATGCTTCGCTGGAGCACCTGCGCGAACAGAACAACCCGGCCTGGCGCGGGCTGCTGCGCTCGCTGCGGGCCCTGGCCGCCAACCTGGCCACGCTGGACCGCCTGCTGGGCGCCGCGAGCAACCCGGACAGCCTGGCAGACGCCAGCGACAGCAGCCTGCTCGACCGCTCGCCGCGCAACCTGAAGGACGTGTGGCAGCGCTTGCGCACCCAGCTGACCCCCACCTCGCTGCTGTTCCGCCATGCCCTGCGCCTGTCGCTGGCACTGTCGGTGGGTTACGGCATGGTGCACCTGATCCACCCGACCCAGGGCTACTGGATCATCCTCACCACGCTGTTCGTCTGCCAGCCCAACTACGGGGCGACCCGGCGCAAGCTGGGCCAGCGGATGCTCGGCACCGCCATCGGCCTGACCGTGGGCTGGGCGCTGTTCGACCTGTTCCCCAACCCGCTGATCCAGTCGGCCTTCGCCGTGGTCGCCGGGGTGGTGTTCTTCGTCAACCGCACCACCCGCTACACCCTGGCCACGGCGGCGATCACCCTGATGGTGCTGTTCTGCTTCAACCAGACCGGCGATGGCTACGGGCTGTTCCTGCCGCGCCTGTTCGATACCCTGGTCGGCAGCCTGATCGCCATCCTTGCAGTGTTCCTGCTCCTGCCCGACTGGCAGGGCCGCCGACTGAACAAGGTGCTGGGCAATACCCTGGCCTGCGCCAGCCAGTACCTGCGCCAGATCATGCAGCAGTATGCCCACGGCAAGCGCGATGACCTGGCCTACCGCCTGGCCCGGCGCAACGCGCACAACGCCGACGCCGCGCTGTCCACCACCCTGGCCAACATGCTCATGGAGCCCGGGCATTTCCGTAAGGAAGCGGATGTGGGCTTTCGCTTCCTGGTGCTGTCGCACACCCTGCTCAGTTATCTCTCAGGGCTTGGCGCACACCGCGACACCGCGTTGCCGGCCGAGGTCCATGAACAGCTGATCGAGGGTGCAGGCCAGACCTTGGCCGCCAGCCTCGACGAAATCGCCAACGGCCTGGCCGCGCGCCTGCCGGTGGCGATCCACAGCGACGCGGAAGAGGCCCTGGCCAATGCGCTGGAGCAGATGCCCGAGGAGCTGGACGAGCACCAGCGCCTGGTGCAGACCCAACTGGCGCTGATCTGCCGGCAGCTGGGGCCGCTGCGCACGCTGGCGGGGCACCTGATCAAGGAAAGTGAGCCGAGCTGATTGCGGGGTGGCCTGTACTGGCCCTATCGCCGGCAAGCCGGCTCCCACAGGTGCGATCCATGTGGAAGCCGGCTTGCCGGCGATAGGGCCAACGCAGGTCAGAAGCCGTGCTGACGCAACAACCGAGCGTAACTGCCATCGGCCTTCATCGCCGCAATGGCCTTCTCGAACCGTGCCACCACCTGCCGGTGCTCCGGGTGCTTGAGGCTGACCAGGATGTGCAGGCTGTTCTCGCTCAGCGGCGGGTCGACGAAACTCACCCCGTCCCGCACCTGCTGCGGTTCGCGCTGCAGGTTGTAACGCGCCACGTACTCGTCCTCCACCGTCAGGTTGACCCGCCCGGCCGCGAGCATGCGCACCGCCGACGAGAAATTGCGCACCGGCACTTTGTTCAGACGCTCATCGCTGTCGAAGCCGGGTGAGTAGGCATAGTCGCGCACCACGGCGATGGTGTAGGGGTAGAGGTCGGCCTGACGCTTGAAGACGAAGCCTTCGCCCTGGCGCTGGAGCAGGCGGATACGGTTGATGAGGTAAGGGCCGGAGAACTCGCCGATGCGCGTGCGCTCATCGTTGTACCAGGCGTTGACCAATACATCGTAACGCCCCTCGCCAATGCCCATGAGCGCCCTGGCCCAGGGCACTTCCTCGAACGACGTGGCGAAACCTGCGCGGTTCAGCGCCGTGGTGACGATGCTGGTGGCCAGGCCACCGCCGGGCATGGCGGCGTCGGTAAAGGGCGGCCAGCTGTCGGCCACCAGTCGCAGTTTCTCCTGGGCAGCTGCCGGCATCGCGCACAACACACCCAGTATTCCAAGAACGCAAAGCAGTGGCCGCATGCTCAAATCCTTTCGCAGTTGGGGGCCCACGCTGAAGATGGCGATCTCTACTCACAACAGATCCTGCAGATTACACAAGCCGCAGCCCGGCGACAGCGGACAATAATGTCATTTAGCCTCTATTTTGGCCGAACGCCATCAGACGTAATTTGCAGCAAGGCCAGGCTCGTGCGCAGCGGCAGGATTTGCGATGATCGAGCGCCCATACAAGGAGCTCATACCCATGTCCATCGAGTGGATTTGCAAACACCACAGCGACCTCGGCAAGGAGCAGCTCTATGCCGTCCTGCAACTGCGAACGGCAGTGTTCGTGGTCGAGCAGCACTGTGCCTACCAGGAAGTCGACGGGCAGGACCTGAGCGGCGACACCCTGCACCTGATGGGTTGGCAAGACGACAAGCTGGTGGCCTATCTGCGCCTGCTCGACCCGCAATCACAAGGTGGCGACGTGGTGATCGGGCGCGTGGTGACCTCGCCCGAAGTGCGCGGCCTGAAACTGGGCCATCCGCTGCTGATGAAAGGGTTGGAAGCGGCCGGGCATTGCTGGCCAGGTGTTCCGGTTTACCTGTCGGCGCAGGCGCATCTGCAGGCGTTCTATGCCACGCACGGGTTCGTGGCGGTGGGCGAGGAATATCTGGAAGACGACATTCCCCATATCGGCATGCGCAAGGGCTGAAACTGCCGGGGGCGCGTCGCGCCCCTTTCGCCGGCAAGCCGGCTCCCACATGTACTGCAGCTGCAGGACCACACCGAGATCACGGATAACCCAGCACATCCCTGATCTGGCGCAGATGCTGGATGATCCACTGCTTGTCGATCGCCCCCCAGTCACGGATGCGGTAATGCCCGGCATGATTGCGGGCGCCGCTCTGCTGCTCGAACTCGCAGACGATGTCCAGATCGGCCAGCGCAGCGATGGTGTCCTGGGCGGTGCGCCGGGGCATGCCGGTGGCCTCCATCAGCGCCGGCACGCTGGTGGCGGTCTGGCTGTCGATCAGCCAGGCCACGTACAGGCGACGGTAGAAACTGCTGCGGGTCTTGCTCACTTCCGTGGTCATCTGGTGCTTGTCCCTCAGGTGTTGCCCGGCAGCTCCCGATAGGTCAGGTAGACGCGCAGGTCGAATTCCAGTTGGTGGTAGTCCGGCTCCATGTACTGACAGAGCTGGTAGAAGGCCTTGCTGTGGTCGCGCTCCTTCAGGTGCGCCAGTTCGTGCACCACGATCATGCGCAGAAACTGCGGCGCCGCTTCCTTGAACAGCGAGGCGATGCGGATCTCTTTCTTGGCCTTTAGCTTGCCGCCCTGCACCCGCGACACCGCGGTGTTCAGGCCGAGGGCGCGATGGGTCAGGTCCAGGCGGTTGTCGAACAGCACCTTGTCCAGCGGCGGCGCGCTGCGCAGGTATTCCTGCTTGAGATCCTGGGCGTAGCCGTACAACGCCTTGTCATTCTGCACCGTATGCCGCTCGGCATAGCGTTGGTCCAGGTAGGCGCCCAGGCGACCGCTGGCGATCAGTTGACGCACCTGGTCTTGTAGATGCGGCGGGTAGGCTTGCAGGTAGCGTAAGGCGGTCATCAGGGTGCAGATCGGGGTAAGGAGTGCCGAGTTTACCAATCACTCGCCCCAGGGGAATACCGCCGGGAAGTCGCCGGCATCGGCGGCGGTCATCGGCCTTGCCACCAGGAAGCCTTGCACGTAGGCACAACCCGCGCCCTTGAGCCATTGCGCCTGCGCCTGCGTCTCCACGCCCTCGGCAATCACGGTGATGCCATAGGCCGCGCACAGTTCGATGACACTGCGTACCAAGGCAATGTCGGCCGCCGAATCCGGCAGCCGCGCCACCAGGTGACGGTCGAGCTTGAGGGTATCGATGGGCAGGTCGCGCAGCATGCGCAGCGAGCAGTCACCCGCGCCGAAGTCGTCCAGCGCCACGCGAATGCCCATCTCGCGCAGCCGATTCACCTGCTTCACCGCCGCGTCGATGTTGTACATCAGCGAGGTCTCGGCCACCTCGACCTCCAACTGGGCAGGCAACAGGGCATATTCGTCGATCACCCGCGCCAGTTCGTCGGCAAGGCCCGGCATGGCGAACTGGGCGCGGCTCAGGCTGATGCTCAGTACCAACCTGGGCCCGAAGCGCGCCCCCCATTCCTTGCGCTGGGCAGCGCCCTTGCGGTAAATCCAGCTGGCCAGGCGATTGATCAGGCGTGCTTCTTCGAGCAAGGGGATGAACAACCCCGGCGGCACATCGCCGACACTCGGGTGCTTCCAGCGCAGCAAGGCTTCGAAGCCCCGCAACTGGCCATCGCCGAACGCCACCTGCGGTTGATAGACCAGGTTGAAGTCGTTCTGCTCGATGGCGGCGCGCACGCCATCTTCGAGCATCAGCCGCGAGCGCGCCCGGCCATTGAGCTCCTGGTCATAGAAACGGTACTGCTGGCGCCCGGCCTGCTTGGCGGCGTACATCGCAGCATCCGCTGCGCGCAGCAAGCCCTCGACGCTGGAACCGCAATCGGGGTAGGTGGCAATGCCGATGCTCACCCCCAGGCTGACCTCCAGCCCATCCACTTCCTGCAGGCCCGACAGGCGCTCCAGCAGTTTCTCGGCAAAGCGCCCGGCCTGCTCCGGGTACGGCAGCCCGTCGAACAGCGCGGTGAACTCATCGCCGCCCATGCGCGCCAGCAGCGCGTCGTTGCCCAGGCAGTCCTTGAGCTGCTCGCCCACCCAACGCAGCACCTTGTCGCCGGCCTCGTGGCCCAGCAGGTCGTTGATCCGCTTGAAGCCGTCCAGGTCCATGTACATCAGGGCCCGGGCCTTGTCCGAGCGCTCGTTGCGCAGCAACGCGCCTTCGGCGGCCTGGTAGAAGCCACGGCGGTTGAGCAGCCCGGTCAACGGGTCGGTCACCGCTTGGTACTCAAGCTGTTGATGCAGGCTGCGCACCACCGACATGTCCAGCACCGTCACCACCATGGCCCGCTGCTCGACGGGCAACGGCGCGCAGGACAGCGCCACCGGCACAAGCTGGCCGGACACGGTGCGCAGTTGGGCGTCATGCACGCGGAAGATCTGCCGGCCCAGATACGCCTGGTAGAAGTCCGACTCGCGCCACAGGCTGGCGCAAGGCAGCTGGATCAAGTCCAGCACGTGGGCGCCCTGCAAGGTGTCCACCGGTGCATTGAGCAGCCGCGAGATGGCGGGGTTGGCAAAGCCGATGGTGCCCGCCTCGTCGACCACCAGGATGCCCTCAGCGGCGTTTTCCAGGATCGAGGCGTTGAAGGCCCGCGCCGACTCCAGCTCGCGGGTCAGGCGCTGCAGCATGCGCCGGTTGCGCTGCTGGTCCAGCTGGGCCTGCACCTTGGGTTTGAGGATTTGCGGGTCGAAGGGTTTGAACAGGTAGTCCACCGCGCCACTGGCATAGCCTTTGAGTACAGCGGCGTCGGACTGCTCGTTGGCGGTGAGGAAAATGATCGGGGTCAGCCGCGTGCGCTGACTGCCGCGCATCAGCCGGGCGACCTCGAAGCCGTCCATTTCGGGCATCTGCACGTCGAGCAAGACCAGGTCGACTTCGTGTTCAAGCAGCGCGCTCAGGGCTTCCATCCCTGAACTGGCGGTCAACACCTGCCAATCCTGACGGGCCAGCAACGCCCGCATGCTGATGAGGTTCTCTGGATAATCGTCTACTACCAGTAGCACCGACCGACTGTCCGGAGGTTGTGTGTGAGCGACATCCATGCTGCTTCCCATGTTTAGACCGACCCTGGCCCGCTATTGGATCCGATCTTTACTCTAGACAGGGCGACCGAAGACGCAACGCGGGTAGATGGCTAAGCGCCATCGAAATTGATGTTAGCCGACTAACGGTATGGCAGTGGGTTATGTGGAAATAATCCTCCTCCGTCGCTCAATTGCTGCAGGCATAAAAAAACCCGCATCTCTGCGGGTTTCTTCAAGCAACTACCAACGGATCAGTTGACCTTGGCAGCCAGCTCGCCTTTCAGGTAACGCTGGAACATGCCTTCCAGGGAGATCGGCTTGATCTTCGAGGCATTGCCGGCGGTGCCGAAGGCTTCGTAGCGGGCGATGCACACGTCACGCATGGCCTTGACGGTTTCGCCGAAGAACTTGCGTGGGTCGAACTCGCTCGGGTTCTGCGCCATCAGGCGACGCATGGCGCCGGTGGAGGCCAGGCGCAGGTCGGTGTCGATGTTGACCTTGCGCACGCCGTGCTTGATGCCTTCAACGATTTCTTCGACCGGTACGCCGTAGGTCTCTTTGATGTCGCCGCCGTACTGGTTGATGATCGCCAGCCACTCTTGCGGTACCGAGGAGGAACCGTGCATCACCAGGTGGGTGTTAGGGATGCGCTTGTGGATTTCCTTGATGCGGTCGATCGCCAGCACGTCGCCGGTAGGCGGCTTGGTGAACTTGTAGGCGCCGTGGCTGGTGCCGATGGCGATGGCCAGGGCATCGACCTGGGTCTTCTTGACGAAGTCAGCCGCTTCTTCCGGGTCGGTCAGCATCTGGCTGTGATCCAGCACGCCTTCGGCGCCGATGCCGTCTTCTTCACCGGCCATGCCGGTTTCCAGCGAACCCAGGCAGCCCAGCTCGCCTTCTACCGAAACGCCACAGGCGTGGGCCATGGCTACGGTCTGCTGGGTAACACGGACGTTGTACTCGTAGTCGGTCGGGGTCTTGCCGTCTTCACCGAGCGAGCCGTCCATCATGACCGAGCTGAAGCCCAGCTGGATGGAGCGCTGGCACACGTCAGGGCTGGTGCCGTGGTCCTGGTGCATGCACACCGGGATGTGCGGGAACTCTTCGATGGCCGCCAGGATCAGGTGGCGCAGGAAGGGAGCACCGGCGTATTTGCGGGCACCGGCGGAGGCCTGGACGATGACCGGAGAGTCGGTCTTGTCGGCGGCTTCCATGATGGCGCGCATCTGCTCGAGGTTGTTGACGTTGAAAGCTGGGACGCCGTAACCGAACTCGGCGGCGTGGTCCAGCATCTGGCGCATGCTAATGAGTGCCATGGTGTATCTCTCTCCCGACAAGCGTCGTTTGTTTCGTGCAAGCCTGCCGCAGGGGCGGTTGCTGTTCAAGTAGTGTGGGCCACCGTGGCGGCCCGGCCAGTCACGGTGCCTTGCAGCCCCGCCCAATCAGATCGTTGGTCGCCACCCAGTACACCAGGCCTTCCTGGCCCTTGGTGTGGAAGGCCAGCACGCCATCGCTGTACAGCGCGCCCGAGGCGCCCGGCTCGGACTTGAGCCGGTAGACCTGGTCGCCGCCGCCAAGGCGCACGTCGACCGCATCCTGTTTCACATCAGCGAAGCGCCACAGCACTTCGGCCTGGCTGTCGCAGACCCAGCGGGTCCAGTTGTCCGCCACCGGGGCCGGTGCTGGCTGCAACAGCGAGCAGCCTGCCAGGGTCGCCAGGGCCAGTGCGGCCAGAAGCGCTTTCATTACACATCCTCGTAGCAAGCCTGCTGTATCGGCCTCATCGCGGGGCAAGCCCGCTCCCACGTTGAATGCGTGGGAGCGGGCTTGCCCCGCGATGAGGCCGCAACGGCAGACCCAATGTCCAAGACCACGAAACCCCAGTTAGGTTGCCTGCCGCCCGATCAAGGGCAGCCCGGCGCCTTGCGCTGGTGCTCGTCGTCATACTTTTCCAGGCCGTCCGGGCCCAGGCGCTTGTTGATCACCGGCACCGTCTCGGCCTGCCACTGGGACTGATAGCAGCCGCCCTTGTGGGCCTGCGCCGGCTCGCCGTCCGCGCCCTTGTCGCTGGCGCAGGCGCCCAGCAGCAAGGCCACGATCATCACAGGCAATTGCTTGACCATCAGGTCGCTCCCTTTGCCAGGCGCCTTCGTGCTCAGGCCTTGGCCCGCTCTTCGAGAATCGCCACGGCCGGCAGTACCTTGCCCTCGACGAACTCGAGGAACGCACCGCCACCGGTAGAAATGTAGGAGATATCCTTGCTCACGCCATACTTGTCGATGGCTGCCAGGGTATCGCCACCACCGGCGATGGAGAACGCGGCGCTGTCGGCGATGGCCTGGGCCAGCACCTTGGTGCCGTTGCCGAACTGGTCGAACTCGAACACACCGACCGGGCCGTTCCACAGAATGGTCTGCGACGACTTCAGCAGCTCGGCGAAGTTGGCAGCGGTCTGTGGGCCGATGTCGAGGATCATGTCGTCAGCCGCCACGTCGGCGATCGCCTTGACGGTGGCTTCGGCGCTTTCGGCGAATTCCTTGGCGACCACCACGTCGACCGGCAGCGGCACATTGACCTTGGCAGCGATGGCCTTGGCGGTGTCGACCAGGTCGGCTTCGTACAGCGACTTGCCCACCGGGTGACCGGCAGCAGCGAGGAAGGTGTTGGCGATGCCGCCGCCGACGATCAGCAGGTCGCACACGGTGCTCAGGCTGTTCAGCACGTCCAGCTTGGTCGATACCTTGGAGCCGGCGACGATGGCGGCCATCGGTTTGGCCGGGGCCTTCAGGGCCTTGCCCAGGGCGTCCAATTCGGCGGCCAGCAGCGGGCCGGCAGCCGCGACCTTGGCGAACTTGGCGACACCGTGGGTGGAGCCTTCGGCGCGGTGCGCGGTGCCGAAAGCGTCCATCACGAACACATCGCACAGGGCAGCGTACTGCTGCGCCAGCTCGTCGGCGTTCTTCTTCTCGCCCTTGTTGAAGCGCACGTTTTCGAACAGCACCAGGTCACCGGCCTTCACTTCGACACCGCCGAGGTAGTCGGCAACCAGCGGTACTTCGCGGCCCAGGGCCTTGCTCAGGTAGTCGGCGACCGGCTTGAGGCTGTTCTCGGCCGAGAACTCGCCTTCGGTCGGGCGGCCCAGGTGCGAGCAGACCATTACCGCCGCGCCCTTCTCCAGGGCCAGCTTGATGGTCGGCAGCGCGGCCAGGATACGCGCATCGCTGGCAACCACACCGTCCTTCACAGGCACGTTGAGGTCTTCGCGGATCAGTACGCGCTTACCTTGCAGGTCGAGGTCGGTCATCTTCAACACGGTCATGAATGCAGTCCTTCAGGGCTGTTTGCTGCGGGTGGGGTGGACGACGTGCAGATAATGTTCGGCAACGTCGAGCATACGGTTGGCGAACCCCCATTCGTTGTCGAACCAGGCCAGCAGGTTCACCAGGCGGGGGCCGGAAACGCGGGTCTGGCTGGCATCGACGATGGCCGAATGCGGGTCATGGTTGAAATCACAGCTGGCGTGGGGCAGCTCGGTGTAGGCCAGCAAGCCTTTGAGCGGGCCATCCAGGGCGGCCTCGCGCAGCACCCGGTTGACCTCGGCCGCGCTGGTGTCGCGGGCGGTCTGCAGGGTGATGTCCAGGCACGACACGTTGACGGTCGGCACGCGTACCGCTTTGGCCTGGATTCGCCCGGCAAGTTCCGGCAGCAGGCGTTCGATGCCGCGCGCCAGCCCGGTGGACACCGGGATCACCGACTGGAACGCCGAACGGGTGCGGCGCAGGTCTTCGTGGTGATAGGCGTCGATCACCGGCTGGTCGTTCATTGCCGAGTGAATCGTGGTGATCTGCACGTACTCGATGCCGAAGGCCTGGTCCAGCACCCGCAGCAGCGGCACACCGCAGTTGGTGGTGCAGGAGGCGTTCGACACCAGCAGCTCGCTGCCGGTCAGGCAATCCTGGTTCACCCCGAACACCACCGTGGCATCGACATCGGCCTCGCTGGCCATGGGCTGCGAGAACAGCACCCGCGGCGCACCGGCATCGAGGAAGCGCTGGCCGTCGGCGCGGGTGTTGTAGGCGCCGGTGCACTCGAGCACCAGGTCGATGCCCAGGGCGCCCCAGTCGATACCTTCGGGGGTGGCACTGCGCAGCACTTTCACGCAGTCGCCATTGATATGCAGACAGTCGCCATCGACCTTCACTTCACCGGGGAAACGCCCGTGGGTGGAGTCGAAGCGGGTCAGGTATTCCAGGCTGGCCTGGTCGGCCAGGTCGTTCAGCGCGACGATCTCGAAACCGGCCTTGGCCCCACGCTCGAACAGTGCGCGCAGGACACAGCGGCCGATGCGGCCGTAACCGTTGAGTGCAACTTTGTAGGGACGCGGGTGGGGCATTCGATACTCACGTGGCAGGTGCGTTGAACGACCATCGCGGGGCAAGCCCGCTCCCACAAGGCACCGGGATGCCTTGTGGGAGCGGGCTTGCCCCGCGATCAGGTGGGAGGCACGCGGCCTCCCGGATACATCAGTCTTCCAGCAGCTCTTCGGCGGTACCCAGGATGTTGTCCAGGGTGAAGCCGAATTCTTCGAACAGCGCGGCAGCCGGCGCCGACTCACCGTAGGTGGTCATGCCGATGACGCGGCCTTCGAGGCCAACGTACTTGTACCAGAAGTCCGCGTGGGCGGCTTCGATGGCGATACGCGCGCCCACTTGCAGCGGCAGTACCGACTGCTTGTACGCCGCGTCCTGGGCGTCGAACACGCTGGTGCTCGGCATCGACACCACGCGGACCTTGCGGCCCTGCTCGCTGAGCTTGTCGAACGCCTGAACAGCCAGGCCCACTTCGGAACCGGTGGCGATCAGGATCAGCTCAGGCTCGCCGGCGCAGTCCTTGAGCACGTAACCGCCACGGGCGATGTCGGCGATCTGCTGGGCGTCGCGGGTCTGGTGCTGCAGGTTCTGGCGCGAGAAGATCAGCGCCGACGGGCCGTCCTTGCGCTCCAGGGCGCACTTCCAGGACACCGCGGATTCGACCGCGTCGGCCGGGCGCCAGGTGTCCAGGTTCGGCGTGCTGCGCAGGCTGGTCAGCTGCTCGATCGGCTGGTGGGTCGGGCCGTCTTCGCCCAGGCCGATGGAGTCGTGGGTGTAGACGTGGATCACGCGCTGCTTCATCAGTGCCGACATGCGCACGGCGTTGCGGGCGTACTCCATGAACATCAGGAAGGTGGCGCCGTAGGGGACCAGGCCGCCGTGCAGGGCAACGCCGTTCATGATCGCGGTCATGCCGAATTCGCGCACGCCGTAGTACATGTAGTTGCCGCTGGCATCTTCAGCGGTGACGCCCTTGCAACCTTTCCACAGAGTCAGGTTGGAGCCGGCCAGGTCGGCCGAACCGCCGAGGAACTCCGGCAGCAGCGGGCCGAACGCATTGAGGGTGTTCTGGCTGGCTTTACGGCTGGCGATGGTTTCGCCCTTGGCCGCGACTTCAGCAATGTAGGCAGCCGCTTTCTCGGCGAAGTCCGCCGGCAGCTCACCGCTCAGGCGACGCTTGAGCTCGCTGGCCAGCTCAGGGAAGGCGCCGGCGTAGGCAGCGAAACGCTGGTCCCACTCGGCTTCGACCTTGGCGCCCTGGGCCTTGGCATCCCACTCGGCATAGATGTCGGCCGGGATTTCGAACGGGCCGTGGTTCCAGTTCAGTTCCTTGCGGGCCAGGGCGATTTCGTCGTTGCCCAGCGGCGCGCCGTGGCAGTCTTCCTTGCCCTGCTTGTTCGGCGAGCCGAAGCCGATGATGGTCTTGCAGCAGATCAGGGTCGGACGGTCGCTCTTGCGGGCGGTGTCGATCGCGGTGCGGATCTCGTCGGCGTCATGGCCGTCGACGTTGCGGATCACCAGCCAGCCGTAGGACTCGAAGCGCTTCGGCGTGTCGTCGGTGAACCAGCCTTCCACTTCGCCGTCGATGGAGATGCCGTTGTCGTCATAGAAGGCAACCAGCTTGTTCAGGCCCAGGGTGCCGGCCAGCGAGGCGACTTCGTGGGAGATACCTTCCATCATGCAGCCGTCGCCGAGGAACACGTAGGTGTTGTGATCGACGATGTTGTGGCCTTCACGGTTGAACTGGGCGCCCAGCACTTTTTCTGCCAGGGCGAAGCCCACGGCGTTGGCCAGGCCTTGGCCCAGCGGGCCGGTGGTGGTTTCGACGCCAGGGGTGTAACCGAACTCCGGGTGGCCCGGGGTGCGGCTGTGCAGCTGACGGAAAGCCTTGAGGTCGTCGATGGTGACGTCGTAGCCGGTCAGGTGCAGCAGCGAATAGATGAGCATCGAGCCGTGGCCGTTGGACAGCACGAAGCGGTCACGGTCAGCGAAGTTCGGGTTGCTCGGGTTGTGCTTCAGGTAGTCGCGCCAAAGCACTTCGGCGATATCCGCCATGCCCATGGGGGCACCTGGGTGGCCGCTGTTGGCCTTTTGCACGGCATCCATGCTGAGGGCACGAATGGCGTTGGCACGTTCACGACGGCTGGGCATCGCTGAGTCTCCTGGGGCTTGAATAGATAGTGAAACGAAAAAAGGCGGCCATTTTCGCCCACTGGGGGGGCCGGGGGCAATGACGGATGGTCGCAGTCGGGCATTTTTCCTGTGTTTGGCCGGGAAAAGAGCAAAAAGCGCGGCGTGGGAGCGGGCTTGCCCCGCGATTGCGTCAGCCCTGGCACCTCCTGCGTCTGATCGGGCGCCATCGCGGGGCAAGCCCGCTCCCACGAGGGATCCCTGGAAACCACCCATCATCCAATATCAAAACTTTTTGATATTGCTATTGCGACGACAGCATCGCCTGTCTAGACTCGCGCCCCATGAACCTTCATGCGCCCATACCCGTTCAACGCAGCGACACGCTGGCCGCCCTGTGCAAGGCCAGCGGCGACCCGTTGCGCCTGAACGTGCTGCGCGCACTGGCCAGCGACTCGTTCGGCGTGCTGGAACTGGCGCAGATCTTCGACATCGGCCAATCCGGCATGAGCCACCACCTCAAGGTGCTGGCCCAGGCAGAGCTGGTGGCGACCCGCCGTGAAGGCAATGCGATCTTCTACCGCCGCGCCCTGCCCGGCGGGCGCCTGCATGCCGCCCTGCTCGACGAGGTCGATGAACTGGCCCTGGCGCAGGACGTGCAGACCCGCATCGCTCAGGTCCAGCAACGCCGGGCGGCCACCAGCCAGGACTTCTTCCTGCGCGTGGAGGAGAAGTTCCGCGCCCAGCAGGACCTGATCGCCGGCCTGCCCCAGTACCGCGAAAGCCTGTTGGCGCTGCTCGACAAACTGAGCTTCGGCAGCGCTGCCAGCGCGCTGGAAGTCGGCCCCGGCGATGGCGGTTTCCTGCCCGACCTGGCTCGGCGCTTCGCCCAGGTCACGGCCATGGACAACAGCCCGACCATGCTCGACCTCGCCCGCCAGGTGTGCGAGCGCGAAAACCTCAATAACGTAGACCTGCAGCTGGCCGATGCACTGGGTGCAACGCAGGTGCAGGCCGACTGCGTTGTGCTGAACATGGTCCTGCACCATTTCAGCGACCCGGCCCTGGCCTTGCGCCTGCTGGCCAAACGGGTGAAGGCAGGCGGCAGCCTGCTGGTCACCGAGCTGTGCAGCCATGACCAGGGGTGGGCGCGCGATGCCTGCGGCGACCTCTGGCTTGGTTTCGAGCAGGATGACCTGGCCCGTTGGGCCAATGCGGCGGGGCTGACCCACGGGGACAGCCTCTACGTTGGCTTGCGTAACGGTTTCCAGATCCAGGTCCGGCATTTCCAGCGGGCCGCTGGCGACACACACTTCGGTAAATTTTAGGAACCCCTCGAGATGAGCGAATACTCCCTTTTCACTTCCGAGTCCGTGTCCGAAGGGCATCCGGACAAGATCGCCGACCAGATCTCCGACGCAGTGCTGGACGCCATCATCACCCAGGACAAGTTCGCCCGCGTTGCGTGTGAAACCCTGGTCAAGACCGGTGTCGCCATCATCGCCGGCGAAGTCACCACTTCGGCCTGGGTCGACCTGGAAGACATCGTGCGCAAGGTCATCGTCGACATCGGCTACAACAGCTCCGACGTCGGCTTCGATGGCGCCACCTGCGCCGTGATGAACATCATCGGCAAGCAGTCGGTGGACATCGCCCAAGGCGTTGACCGCAGCAAGCCGGAAGACCAGGGCGCCGGCGACCAGGGCCTGATGTTCGGCTATGCCAGCAACGAAACCGACGTGCTGATGCCAGCACCGATCTGCTTCTCGCACCGCCTGGTCGAGCGCCAGGCCGAAGCGCGCAAGTCCGGCCTGCTGCCGTGGCTGCGCCCGGATGCCAAGTCGCAGGTCACCTGCCGCTACGAAGACGGCAAGGTCGTCGGCATCGACGCCGTGGTCCTGTCCACCCAGCACAACCCTGAAGTGTCGCAAAAAGACCTGCAGGAAGCGGTGATGGAGCTGATCGTCAAGCACACCCTGCCGGCCGAGCTGCTGCACAAGGGCACCCAGTTCCACATCAACCCGACCGGCCAGTTCATCATCGGTGGCCCGGTGGGCGACTGCGGCCTGACCGGCCGCAAGATCATTGTCGACTCCTATGGCGGCATGGCCCGCCACGGTGGTGGCGCGTTCTCCGGCAAGGACCCGTCCAAGGTCGACCGCTCGGCCGCCTACGCCGGCCGCTATGTGGCCAAGAACATCGTCGCTGCTGGCCTGGCCGAGCGTTGCGAGATCCAGGTGTCCTACGCCATCGGCGTGGCCCAGCCTACCTCGATCTCGCTGAACACCTTCGGTACCGGCAAGATCTCCGACGACAAGATCGTCCAGCTGGTGCGCGAGTGCTTCGACCTGCGCCCATACGCCATCACCACCATGCTCGACCTGCTGCACCCGATGTACCAGGAAACCGCTGCCTACGGTCACTTCGGCCGTACCCCGCAGCAGAAGACCGTCGGCGACGACACCTTCACCACCTTCACCTGGGAGCGTACCGACCGCGCCGACGCCCTGCGCGCCGCTGCCGGCCTGTAATCCTCCTACGGCGGTACAGGAAGGCCCCTGCCGAGTGATCGGCAGGGGCCTTTTTCATGAAATATTGGCTGACAACCCGGCGCGCCAAGGGTGCCCAGCCGTGCCTAGGCTGAGCATTCCCTTTCGCCACGCAAGGATGCCGGCCATGTCGTCCAGGTTGTTGCTCGTTCTGCTGTGCGCCTACCTCGCCCCGGCCAATGCCGAGGCCTGTCCCGACTGGGACACAGCGCGCGCCCGTGCTGAAGTCACCCACCTGCGCCAGACCCTGGCCCGCTGGGACGACCACTATCACCGCCAGGGCATTGCCCTTGTGGCGGACGAACTCTATGACCAGAGCCGCCAGCGACTACTGAGTCTGCAAAGCTGTTTCAACCTGCCTGGCAGTGACAGCCCGCTGGCCAGCGCACGCGGCCCCGTGCCCCACCCAATCCCTCACACCGGCGTCGACAAGCTGGCCGACGAGCAGGCGGTGCGCAGCTGGCTACAAGGCAAGAAAGATGTGTGGATGCAGCCCAAGGTCGATGGCGTGGCGGTGTCGCTGATCTTTCGCCAGGGCCGGTTGAGCCAGCTGCTCAGCCGCGGCGATGGCACCCAAGGGCATGACTGGAGCCGGCATATCCCTCGTTTGAGCGGCATCCTCCAGGAACTGCCACAGCCGCTGGACACGGTTTTCCAGGGCGAGCTGTACTGGCGCCTGGAAGGCCATGTGCAGGCCGAGGCCGGCAGCGCCAACGCGCGCGGCATCGTTGCCGGGCTGCTGGCGCGCAAGCAGCTGAGCGATGAGCAGGGCGCCGGTATCGGCCTGTTCGTCTGGGACTGGCCAACCGGCCCGGACACCCAGGCCGAACGCCTGGCGCAGCTCGACACGTTGGGGTTTGCCGACAGCCTGCGCCACAGCGTGGCGATCAGCACCTTCGAGCAGGCCGCAGACTGGCGCCAGCACTGGTATCGCGCCGCCCTGCCCTTCGCCACCGATGGCGTGATCCTACGCCAGGACAGCCGGCCACCGGCCGAGCGCTGGCAGGCCCGCACGCCCTACTGGATCGCCGCCTGGAAGTACCCGTTCAAGCAAGCGCTGGCGCAGGTCCGCGACGTGCATTTTCGCATCGGCCGCACCGGGCGCATCACCCCGCTGCTGCAACTCGAGCCGCTGCGCCTGGATGACCGGCAAATCAGCCAGCTCAGCCTGGGCTCGCTGGCGCGCTGGCAGCAACTGGACATTCGCCCGGGCGACCAGGTGGCGGTGAGCCTGGCGGGGCTGACCATTCCACGCCTGGAGCGCGTGGTGCACCGCAGCCCACAGCGCACACCGGTCATCGCGCCAGACCCGGCCGATCACCACCCTCTGAGCTGCTGGCAGGTCAGCGAGCGTTGCCAGCAGCAGTTTCTTGCCCGGCTGGCCTGGCTCGGCGGCAAGCAGGGGCTGAACATCCCGGGGACGGGGCCCGGCACCTGGCAGCGCCTGATCGACAGCGGGCGACTCACGACCCTGGCCGACTGGCTGGACCTCGACCGCGACACCCTGGCGACCCTGCCCGGTTTTGCCCAGACCCGCGCCGATCACTTGCAACAGGCCTTCGCCCAAGCCCGCCAACAACCGTTCGAACGCTGGCTACGCGCCCTCGGCGTACCGGCCCCAGCCACCCTGCAGCTTGGGCCCGACTGGTCAACCCTGGCCTCCAGAAACATTGAGCAATGGCTTGCCGAGCCCGGCATCGGCCCCGCTCGGGGCGCGCAATTGCTTGGCTTTTTCAACCATGAGCAGGTACAGGCCCTGGCCTTGCAGCTGCGACAACATGCAATCGAGGGTTTCTAAATTTCGCGGATCAGGGCAGCATTCCGCTTTCTGCTGCCCTGCCCCGAATGGAGCCCTTGATGAAACTGCTTTCGTCCCTCGCCCTGTCCACCCTGCTGGGTGTCGTCGCCAGCCCGCTGATGGCTGCCGAAGAGCAGCCGGCGCTGACTGGATGCGCGGCCAAGCGTCAGGCCATCAGCGAACAAATCGAACAAGCCCGCGCCCATGGCAACAGCGACCAGCTGGCCGGGCTGGAAACGGCCCTGGGTGAAGTGACCGAACACTGCACCGATGCCGGCCTGCGCAAGGAGCGCGAGCAGAAGGTGCTCGACGCCCGTCACGAAGTGAACCAGCGCACCAAGGATCTGGACAAAGCCATGAAGAAAGGCGACGCGGAGAAGATCAACAAGCGCAAGGACAAGCTGGCCGAGGCGAAGAAGGAACTGCAGGAAGCGGTGGACGAACTGGAGCGCTAGCCGCCCCGTCTCATGCAGGCGCGAAGCGATGTGGGAGCGGGCTTGCCTCGCGATGATGCCATCGCGGGGCAAGCCCGCTCCCACTAGGCCCCATCCTCATCTCAATGATTACGAAACTCGGTATGACAGGCCTTGCACGCCGCCTCGACCTTGTCCATCGGCCCTTTGAGCTGCGCAGCATCCAACGGCTGGCTGCGCGTCACGTCCACCAGCTCGCCGGTGACCCCTTCCAGTTGTCGGGCCAGGTCGTGAAAACGCGCCTGACGCTCCCAGACATCCGCCCGGGCACTGCTGTCGCCCTCGTCGCGCACCTGCGGGAAGTGCTGCCAGGGCTGGTGGGCAAGGCCATCGAGCTTCACCGCACCATCGGCGAACTTCGCCCCGTCGAACGACAACCGGCCACGCAGCATGCCGCCCAGGTCTTCGCTGGTCTTGAGCATCGACTTGAAGATCGCCTTGCGCTGGCCCAGCGGCGAGTTGGGGTCGACCTGGTTACAGGCGGTCAGGGCCAGGGCAGCCAGCAGTACTACGGACAATCGCTTGAACATCATGGTCTCTTCGGCCGGGAACAACGGGGCGCCAGTATCGCCGCCCATCGGCCAAAGACCAATAGCCACACAGAAAACAAGGGCGAATATTCATGTTCGCCCCGCACAGGATCACGCTCATGACATCTGCATTGCGCCACCTTGCCTGGGCGCTTCCGGCCCTGGCCCTGCTGGCCGGCTGCAACGGCGGCGAAAACGCCAAGCCCGAACCCCACGCCATCGCCACCTACGCGCCGGCCACCTGGAAAGACCTGCCTGCGGTCAGCGACGACGACCTGCTGGCCGGCTTCAACGCCTGGCGCGGTGGCTGCGAGAAACTCAAGCGCGATCCGGTGTGGGCCGCTACCTGTGAAGCAGCCGGCACGGCGACGGCAAGTGCCGAGCAGGTGCGCACCTTCCTCGAACAGAACCTGCAGGTGTATGGCCTGCGCTCTGCCGAAAACAACGCCAACGGCCTGATCACCGGCTACTACGAGCCCGTCTACCCGGGCAGCCTCAAGCGCACCGAAGCGGCCCAGGTGCCGGTGTATGGCGTGCCTGAGGACATGATCGTGGTGGACCTGGCCAGCGTGTACCCCGAGCTCAAGGGCAAACGCCTGCGCGGGCGCCTCGATGGCCGCGTGCTCAAGCCCTACGACACCGCCGAGACCATCAACCGCGACGGTGCCAAGGCGCCGGTACTGGCCTGGTTGACCGACCCGATGGACTTGCAGTTCCTGCAGATCCAGGGCTCCGGCCGGGTGCAACTGGACGACGGGCGCCAGCTGCGCCTGGGCTATGCCGACCAGAACGGCCACCCGTACCGGCCGATCGGCCGCTGGCTGGTGGAGCAGGGTCAGCTGAAAAAAGAAGAAGTGACCATGGGCAGCATCCACAGCTGGGCCCAGGCCAACCCGCAACGGGTTCCGGAGCTGCTGGCGAGCAACCCCAGCTACGTGTTCTTCAGTACCCGCCCGGACAGCAACGAAGGCCCGCGCGGCTCGCTCAACGTGCCCCTGACCGCCGGCTACAGCGTGGCCATCGACCGCAAGGTGATCCCGCTGGGCAGCCTGTTGTGGTTATCCACTACCCGCCCTGACGGCAGCCCGGTGGTACGCCCGGTAGGCGCACAGGACACCGGCGGCGCCATCACCGGCGAAGTGCGTGCGGACCTGTTCTGGGGCACCGGGCCGCAAGCCGGCGAGTTGGCGGGCAACATGAAGCAGCAGGGGCAGATCTGGATGTTGTGGCCCAAGGGTGTAGCGCTGCCCGAGGTGCCGAAGGTGCCTTGAGGGCCACATCGCGGGGCAAGCCCGCTCCCACAAGGATTGTCGATCATTGTGGGAGCGGGCTTGCCCCGCGATTTCAGACCGAGACGACAAAGAACGCCACGATCAACGCCAGCCCGGCGAACCACACGATCGAGCGCAGCGCCGCCCAATCGGCCAGGTAGCAGATGATGTAGAGCAAGCGGCTGGTGATGTACATCACCCCCAGCACATCCTGGGTCACCTGCTCGGCGTTGCCGACGATATCCGCCACCAGGACTGCGGCGGCGAAGGCCGGGAATGCCTCATAGCCGTTCTGCTGGGCGGCATGGGCCCGGCGCGGCAAGCCGGACAGCGTGTCGAGGAAGGCGCGCGGATCATGGTTGTCACGCAAGCCGAAGCGCCCGCTGCTCACTTTCGCGATCAACGCGCAAAGCGGCGGCAGGACCAGGGCGATCAGGATGCACCACAGGGCTACGGTCATGGACAGGACTCCTTGTTCAAAAATGATCGGTCAGAGCTTCATCACCAGCATGCCCGCCAGCACCAGCCCGCAAGCTAGGAGTCTCGGCCCGCCAAAAGGTTCTTTGAGGTAGCGCATGCCCAGCAGCACCACCAGGATCACGCTGAGCTCGCGCAACGCCGCCGCCTCGGCCACCGACCCCAGGTGCATGGCCCACAGCACCAGGGCATAGCTCAACAGCACGCACACTCCCACTGCCAGGCCCAGGCGCCATTGCGTGCGCCAGAACAGCGCGAACGGCGCACGCCGGGCAACACCGGCCAACAACGGAAAAGGCCAGGCACTGAGCAGGGTCAGCCACACCAGGTAGTCCAAGGGCTTGCCCCATAGCTGCACGGCCCGGCCATCGAACCAGGTGTAGCTACCGATGCACAGGCCGATCAGCGCCACCACCGGCAGCATCGACCAGGGCAACCGGTCACCGCCGCCACCCTGCCACAGCAGGCAGGCCATACCGCAGGGGATCAGCAGGATGCCGATGATCTGCTGCTGGCTCAGCGATTCACCGGCGAACGCCAGGGTCAGCCCCAGCACCACCAGCGGCGACAGCCCGCGCATCAGAGGGTAGACCAGGCCCAGGTCACCGACCCGATAGGCCTTGATCAGCAGCACGCGATACAGTTGCTCGGCCAGCGCCGACGCCAGCAACCAAGGCCAGATTTCGCCCGGCGGGAAGTCGACGAAGGCCACGGCCAGCACCGCGAACACCAGAGCCACCAGGTCCATGCTGGCGATCACAAGCAGGCGCTCGCCGCTGAATTTGATGAGGGTGTTCCAGGTGGCGTGCAGCAGGGCTGCGATCAGAACGAGGGAGGTTGCCAGCACGCCTTTGCGTCCTTGTCTTGGTTTTGTGGCGATCACTATATAGCGACAAGCCTGCACTGGCCTCATCGCCGGCAAGCCGGCTCCCACAGGGTCAGGTGGGAGCCGGCTTGCCGGCGATGAGGCCAGTGCAAGTAACCCAAGACAGCAGCACCACAGTTAACACCACAGAGCCATAACAGGAACCATTTCTACGAATCCGGTCATAAGGTGTGTCCCGAGCGCCGTGCCAGATCATCCAAGAACTGCCCGAGCCATTCGGGTAACGACTTGGAAGCCACTGTTACAGGATTCGGGATGCTTGAATTAGTTGCCGCGTTTATCTGCCTCACCACCCTCCTCACCTATGTGAACTACCGCTTCATCGGCCTGCCACCCGCCATCGGCGTGATGGTCACGGCGCTGCTGTTCTCCCTGATGCTCCAGGGCCTGAGTCTGATCGGCTTCCCCGGCCTTGAAGAACGCGTCGAAGGGCTGATGAACCAGATCGACTTCAACGACCTGCTGATGCACTGGATGCTGGCGTTCCTGCTGTTTGCCGGCGCCCTGCACGTCAACCTTGCCGACCTGCGCAGCTACCGCTGGCCGATCGGCCTGCTGGCCACCCTCGGGGTGCTGATCGCCACCGTGGTGATCGGCTACCTGGCGCACTGGGTGTTCGGCCTGTTCGGCTGGAACGTGCCACTGATCTACTGCCTGCTGTTCGGCGCGCTGATCTCGCCGACCGACCCGATCGCCGTACTCGGCGCATTGCGTACCGCCAACGCGTCGAAACCCCTGAAGACCACCATCGTCGGCGAGTCGTTGTTCAACGACGGCACCGCGGTGGTGGTGTTCACCGTGCTGTTGGGCATCATCCAGCTGGGCGAAACGCCGAGCGTTGCCGACACGGCCCTGCTGTTCGCCCGTGAAGCGATTGGCGGCGTGGTCTTTGGTGGCCTGATCGGCTATGCCACCTACCGCATGATCAAGAGCGTCGAGCAGTACCAGGTAGAGGTGATGCTGACCCTGGCGCTGGTGATCGGCGGCTCGGCGATGTGCTACGAACTGCACGTCTCGGCGCCGATCGCCATGGTGGTGGCCGGCCTGATCATCGGCAACCTGGGGCGCAACCTGGCGATGAACGACATGACCCGCCGCTACATGGACGGGTTCTGGGAACTGATCGACGACATGCTCAACGCCCTGCTGTTCGCCCTGATCGGCCTGGAGCTGTTGCTGCTGCCGTTCAACTGGCTGCACCTGGCGGCGGGTGGCGTGCTGGCGGTGGCGGTGCTGGCCTCGCGCCTGCTGACCGTGGCGCCGGCGATCGTGCTGTTGCGCCGCTGGCGCACGGTGCCGCAGGGCACCATTCGTGTGCTCACCTGGGGTGGTTTGCGCGGGGGCGTTTCGGTGGCGCTGGCGCTGTCGTTGCCGATAGGCGAAGAGCGCGACCTGTTGCTGTCGATCACCTACATCGTGGTGTTGTCGTCGATCCTGGTGCAGGGGCTGACCATCGGCAAGGTGGTGAAAGGCGTGAGCGAGCAGGCCTGATACCACGCTGGGAGCAGGCCTTCGTGGGAGCGGGCTTGCCCCGCGATAGTGCCAGGCCAGGCAACGCCATGGCCGGGCGGGTGCCATCGCGGGGCAAGCCCGCTCCCACGTTGCCCACTTGGGTTAGGGGGTCATTCCACCGCGCTGTCCGGGAACTGGTCCTGGATGTACTTGATCTCGGTGCGCCCGTGCGGTGCCGGCTGGCCATCTTCACCCAGGTTGACGAAGACCATCTTGTCCACCGTGAGAATGGCCTTGCGGCTGATCTTGTTGCGCACTTCGCACTTGAGGGTGATGGAGGTGCGGCCAAACTCGGTGGCGGTGATGCCCAGCTCGATGATGTCGCCCTGGCGCGAGGCGCTGACAAAGTTGATTTCGGAAATGTACTTGGTCACCACACGCTGGTTGCCCAGCTGGACGATGGCATAGATCGCCGCTTCCTCGTCGATCCAGCGCAGCAGGCTGCCGCCGAACAGCGTGCCGTTGGGGTTGAGGTCTTCGGGTTTTACCCATTTGCGGGTGTGAAAGTTCATCGTGACTCCTGACCTGCCAGTTTGACGTGCGGTAATGATGGCAGACCGGCGAGTCACGCTCCATTTACCATCGACTATCGTCGCGATTAATCGACAGAAAGTCTTGGGTGTGTCACACGCGCACGGCTATAATCGCTGCCGATCAAAATGGCCCCCCGCAGTGGTGGCCATCCCGCCACCCGACCGAGGGGCGCTGCAGCAGGTTCGTCCTGTCAGGCTCGGTTGGGGCGTTGTCCGCCACGCGGACGCTCAACGCACAACGGCGCCCATTCGCACACTACGAATGGAGGCTCTTCATGAGCGCTGCAAACACGCCTGCCGGTTTTACCGACTTCAAAGTCGCTGACATCTCCCTGGCCGCCTGGGGTCGTCGCGAAACCATCATCGCCGAGTCGGAAATGCCTGCACTGATGGGCCTGCGTCGCAAGTACCTGGCCGAGCAACCGCTCAAGGGTGCGAAGATCCTGGGCTGCATCCACATGACCATCCAGACCGCCGTGCTGATCGAAACCCTGGTTGCCCTGGGTGCCGAAGTGCGCTGGTCGTCCTGCAACATCTTCTCCACCCAGGACCAGGCCGCCGCGTCGATCGCTGCCGCCGGTATCCCGGTGTTCGCCTGGAAAGGTGAAACCGAAGAAGAGTACGAGTGGTGCCTGGAGCAGACCATCCTCAAGGATGGCCAGCCATGGGACGCCAACATGATCCTCGACGACGGCGGCGACCTGACCGAGCTGCTGCACAAGAAATACCCGGCCGTTCTGGACCGCGTACACGGCGTGACCGAAGAAACCACCACCGGCGTTCACCGCCTGCTGGACATGCTGGCCAAGGGCGAGCTGAAAGTCCCGGCGATCAACGTCAACGACTCGGTCACCAAGAGCAAGAACGACAACAAGTACGGCTGCCGTCACAGCCTGAACGACGCCATCAAGCGTGGTACCGACCACCTGCTGTCGGGCAAGCAAGCCCTGGTGATCGGCTACGGTGACGTGGGCAAGGGCTCGGCCCAGTCCCTGCGTCAGGAAGGCATGATCGTCAAGGTCACCGAAGTCGACCCGATCTGCGCCATGCAGGCCTGCATGGACGGCTTCGAGCTGGTCTCGCCGTTCATCGACGGTAACAACGACGGCACCGAAGCGAGCATCGACAAGGCCCTGCTGGGCAAGATCGACCTGATCGTCACCACCACCGGTAACGTCAACGTCTGCGACGCCAACATGCTCAAGGCCCTGAAAAAGCGCGCCGTGGTGTGCAACATCGGTCACTTCGACAACGAGATCGACACTGCCTTCATGCGCAAGAACTGGGCATGGGAAGAGGTCAAGCCGCAAGTGCACAAGATCCACCGCACCGGCGCTGGCGACTTCGACCCGCAGAACGACGACTACCTGATCCTGCTGGCCGAAGGCCGCCTGGTGAACCTGGGCAACGCCACCGGTCACCCAAGCCGCATCATGGACGGTTCGTTCGCCAACCAGGTCCTGGCCCAGATCTTCCTGTTCGAACAGAAGTACGCCGACCTCTCGGCCGAGAAGAAAGCCGAACGCCTGACCGTCGAAGTACTGCCGAAGAAACTCGACGAAGAAGTGGCCCTGGAAATGGTCCGCGGCTTCGGCGGCGTGGTCACTAAACTGACCAAACAGCAAGCCGACTACATCGGTGTGACCGTCGAAGGTCCGTTCAAGCCGCACGCCTACCGCTACTAAGCGGCTGGCTGCCGGCACCAGGCACACGCCTGATGCCGGCAGGCAACGTTTCGAACCGATGTCCGAGCCAGGCCGGCCCCCACCGCCCTGGCTTTTATTTGCAGGCAGCAGCCGATGGCCCACTGCCGAAGGAACGAGTGATGTCACAAGAACGCCGCTACAGTTTCGAGTTCTTCCCCACCAAGACCGACGCCGGCCACGAAAAGCTGATGGGCGTCGCCCGCCAACTGGCCAGCTACAACCCAGACTTCTTCTCCTGCACCTACGGTGCCGGTGGCTCCACCCGCGACCGCACGCTCAACACCGTGCTGCAGCTGGAGAACGAAGTGAAGGTGCCCGCTGCCCCGCACCTGTCCTGCGTGGGCGACAGCAAGGACGACCTGCGCACCCTGCTGGCCGAATACCAGGCCGCCGGCATCAAGCGCATCGTTGCCCTGCGTGGCGACTTGCCTTCGGGCATGGGCATGGCCAGCGGCGAGCTGCGTTACGCCAGCGACCTTGTCGAGTTCATCCGCCAGGAAACCGGCGATCATTTCCACCTGGAAGTGGCCGCGTACCCGGAGATGCACCCACAGGCACGCAATTTCGAGAGCGACCTGGCCAATTTCGTGCACAAGGTCAAGGCCGGTGCCGACAGCGCCATCACCCAGTACTTCTTCAACGCCGACAGCTACTTCTACTTTGTCGAGCGCGCACAGAAGCTGGGCGTGGACATCCCGGTAGTGCCCGGCATCATGCCGATCACCAACTACAGCAAGCTGGCGCGTTTCTCCGACGCCTGCGGCGCCGAGATCCCGCGCTGGATCCGCAAGCAGCTGGAAGCCTATGCCGACGATACCGCCAGCATCCAGGCCTTCGGTGAAGAAGTGATCACCCGCATGTGCGAACAACTGCTGCAAGGCGGCGCACCGGGCCTGCACTTCTACACCCTGAACCAGGCCGAGCCGAGCCTGGCGATCTGGAACAACCTGAAGCTGCCGCGCTGAAAATCGTCGCCATGAAGAAGGCTTTGGCTTAGGCTAAAGCCTTCTTCACTTTTGCCTCGCGATAGGTTAACGGCCCGTATGCAGCACCCAGTCTCCGCCAATCCTCAGCTTGTCTACCTTGCATTCGGCCCGGCCACCTATCACCAGGAAGCCTGTTTCAGCATCGTCAGCGCCCTCGCGCACCTGCGCAGCACGCCCGGCGAAGCCGTCGACATCCAGGTCTACACCGACAACCTCGAACCTTATCGCCAGCTGCCGGTAACCGCCCACTTGCTGGACGAAGCCACCCGCAAGGCCTGGAACGAGCCCCACGGCTATCACTTTCGCAGCAAGCACGTACTGATCCGCCAGATCCTCGAACAGCACCCGCTGGCGGTGCTCATCGACACCGACACCTTCTTCCGCGCCTCGCCCATGCAGCTGTTCCGCCGCGTCGTGCCCGGCACGCTGCTATGCAACGCCATCGGCGGGCGTTTTGGCGACAACCCGCACTGCGTGCTGCACCAGGTCCTGGCGGGCATCCTCGAGGAACGCGGCCTGGCCGATGAGCAGATGCCACTGCTCAACTCCGGGGTGATCGGCCTGAACGCCAGCGACGCAGCGCTGCTCGACCAGTCCATCGCCATGATGGACGAGTTCCACCCGCTCGCCCCAAAAGCCTATACCCTCGAGGAATTCTGCCTGGCGGTGGCGGCCTATCGCACGCTCAAGGTCAGCGCCTGCACCGACGTCATCCACCACTACTGGAGCCGCAAGGCCCAGTTCCGCGCCAAGATCCAGGCCTGGCTGCGCAAGCACGGCGAAGCCATGCTGAGCGAGGCGGCGTTGGCCGATGTGCCACTGGTCAACGACCAACTGCCACGGCCACCCGCCCTGCACCGCCTGAGCTACAAGGCGTTGACCTACATGCTCCCCGGCCAGCATCGGCAGTTCGCCCGCGAATTGCTGTACGGCTGCTATCCGTATGCCAACGAATTCGACCGCGCCTGCGCCTCGGCCTGGTGGGACAAGGCCCTGGAGAACCTCAGCCAGCGTCATGGCCAGCCAGACCCGGAGCAGCTGCGACGCTGCCTGCGCCATCCAGGCCTGCGCCTGTCACTGGGCAGCCGCCGCGGCGAAGTCGAGTCCCACCTGCTGAAACAGCACCAAGGCTGATCGGCATGCCGGGCACGCTATCGCGGACTAGCCAGTCTTGACCCTGCCCCGCGCCCTGCTCAGCCTGTTACGCCCCTTGAGCCTGTTGCTGCTTGTCTGCCTGAGCCCACTGGCCCACAGCGAACGCCTGCGCATCGTCAGCGATGACTGGGCGCCTTATCTCTATCAAGAGAACGGCCAGCCCAAGGGCATCGACTACGAAGTGACCAATGAGGTGTTCAAGCGCCTGGGGGTCGACGTGCAATGGGAGTTCATGCCCTGGAAGCGCTGCCTGGCGATGATCCAGCAGGGCCTGGCCGATGGCGTGATGGACATCTTCCGTGTCGACTCGCGCCAGGCCTACATGGTCTACCCGGACGAGCCGATGTCCGACGTCGAGTTCGTCCTGTACCAAGCCCGCACCCGCCGCCATGCCGTGCAGGCACTCGAAGACCTCGCCGGCCTGACCGTGGGCACCTCGCCGGGTTATGCCTATGGCAATGCCTTCAACGAGTCCACACTGTTTCGCCGCGAATCGGCGCCCAGCCACGAAGCCAACTTCGGCAAGCTGGCACTGGGGCGCATCGACCTGCTGATCACCGACCGCAAGGTCGGGCGCTACCTGAGCCGCAGCCTCGGGCTTGACCAGCAGGTCGAAGCGCTGCCGCTGGTGATCGCCCGCCAGAGCCAATACCTGGGCCTGGCCCGCAAGCCGGGCCGCGAGCAACTGGCCCAGGCGTTCTCCGATGAGCTGCGACGCTTCAAGCAGGAGCCCGCCTACGCCGCCATCAATGCGCGCTATATCGGCGAAGACGCTATTCCTTTCGCCGTTGAGCAGCAGGAACGCAGCACACGCTGATTGCTCTGTTATACTCGGGCCTTCCCGCCCGGCTCACGCCCGGACGCTCGGCCTCACTGCAGGCATCTCGAGCAGCGGCGCAGCACACACAGTGCCCACCCGCCACCTCCAGGATGCACGGTAAACGCCCAGCTGGACCGGACGCGATCGCATCCCTCCGATGCCCGTCGCGCCAGGCAGAACACCCCATAGGGCCTAGCCCCCACGAGAACAGGATTGCCCATGTCCTTTGCTTCCCTCGGTCTCTCCGAGGCACTTGTCCGCGCTATCGAAGCTGCGGGCTATACCCAGCCCACTCCAGTGCAACAGCGGGCCATTCCCGCCGTGTTGCAAGGCCGCGACCTGATGGTTGCCGCCCAGACAGGTACAGGTAAAACCGGCGGCTTCGCGCTCCCTATTCTCGAGCGCCTGTTCCCGGGTGGCCACCCCGACAAATCGCAACGCCACGGCCCGCGCCAGCCGCGCGTGCTGGTGCTGACCCCGACCCGTGAGCTGGCAGCCCAAGTGCATGACAGCTTCAAGGTCTATGCCCGTGACCTGAACTTCATCAGCGCCTGCATCTTCGGCGGCGTCGGCATGAATCCGCAGGTCCAGGCCATGGCCAAGGGCGTCGATGTACTGGTGGCCTGCCCTGGCCGCCTGCTCGACCTGGCCGGCCAAGGCAGCGTCGACCTGTCCCACGTCGAAATCCTGGTGCTGGACGAAGCAGACCGCATGCTCGACATGGGCTTCATCCACGATGTGAAGAAAGTGCTGGCGCGCCTGCCGGCCAAGCGCCAGAACCTGCTGTTCTCGGCCACCTTCTCCAAAGACATCACCGACCTTGCCGACAAGCTGCTGCACAACCCCGAGCGCATCGAGGTCACGCCGCCGAACACCACCGTCGAGCGTATCGAGCAGCGCGTCTACCGCCTGCCCGCCAGCCACAAGCGCGCGCTGCTGGCACACCTGATCACCCTCGGTGCCTGGGAGCAGGTGCTGGTGTTCACCCGCACCAAGCACGGCGCCAACCGCCTGGCCGAGTACCTTGAAAAGCACGGCCTGACCGCCGCCGCGATCCACGGCAACAAGAGCCAGAACGCGCGCACCAAGGCGCTGGCCGACTTCAAGGCCAACACCGTGCGCGTGCTGGTGGCCACCGATATCGCCGCACGCGGCCTGGACATCGACCAGTTGCCCCATGTGGTCAACTTCGAGCTGCCCAACGTCGAGGAAGACTACGTTCACCGCATTGGCCGTACTGGCCGTGCCGGTCGCTCCGGCGAAGCCATTTCGATGGTCGCCCCGGATGAAGAGAAGCTGCTCAAGAGCATCGAGCGCGTCACCAAGCAGAAGATCCCGGATGGCGACTGGATGGGCTTCGATGCTTCGCAGGTCGAAGCAGAGAAACCGGAGGTGCGCGAGCGCCAGCCTAACGCCGGGCGCGGTGGCCGCAACCAGCAGGCTCGTGGCGATGCCAAGAAAGAAGGCAGCGGCGGGCGCAAGGACAAAGGCAAGGATCAAGGCAAGAGCAAGCCGGCAGCCGAGAAGTCGGCAGACAAGGACAAGGCCGAAGACAAGCCGCAGCAGGGCCGCCAGCGTAAACCTCGCGATGGCAAACCCCGCCAGCAGCAGGGCGGCCAGGGCCAGAAAGCTGCGCAACCGGCGCCGGCCAACCGTGATCCTGAAGAGTTCCTGGACGACGACATCGACAACTTCGGTAACCGTGCCGACTACGTCAGCCCCTACCAGAACGCCAAGAACCAGGGCCGCAACCGTCGCCCGGGTGGTAATGGCGGCCAAGGCCAAGGTCAGCGTAGCGGTGCCGGTGGTCAGGCTCAGGGCCAGGGTCGTGGCAATGGCCAGCAGCGCCAGGGCCAGAACCAGGGCTCGGGCGAAAAACGCGCCCGTAACGGTGGCGGCAGCAATGGCGGCGCCCGTCGCGACAACAACGGCGGCCGTAACCGCCGTGACGATTCGGCCCGCCAAGAGCCGGCCGTGCGCAATCCGCGCGATTCGCAGCCGGCACCGGTCATCATCCGCAAGGAATCCAAGCTCGACCGTTACCCAACGCCCGAGCAACTGGACGACCTGCCAAGCCGCCCACGCGGTGAGCGCCCGGCGCTGTTGACCCGCAAGGGTTAACAAGCGATCGCGGGGCAAGCCCGCTCCCACAAAGCCAGGCTGGCTGTTGTGAGAGCGGGCTTGCACCGCGATGAGGCCAAAAATGAAAACGCCGCCCAATGGGCGGCGTTTTCGTTACCGAGGCAAATTACTTCTGCTTCACGCCTTCGACGCTGATGTCCAGGTCGAGGGTCTGGGAAGTCGCGCCCGGGCCCTTGATGCCGAAGTCGTTCAGGTTGAGGGTGGTGGTGGCGTTGAAGCCGGCACGCTCGCCGCCCCACGGGTCCTTGCCCTCACCGTTGAAGGTGGCCTTGAAGGTCACAGGCTTGGTCACGCCGTGCATGGTCAGGTCGCCGGTCACGTCGGCGGTCTTCTCACCGGTGGACTTGACGCTGGTGGAAACGAACTTGGCTTCCGGGTACTTCTTCACATCCAGGAAGTCTTTGCTGGCGATGTGCTTGTCACGCTCGGCGTGGTTGGACCACAGGCTGGCGGTTTTCAGATCGACGTTGATCTTGCTGGCCTCAGGCTTGGCGCTGTCCCAGGTGAAGTTGCCGTCGAAGTCCTTGAAGGTGCCGTGGATGAAGCTGTAGCCCAGGTGGCTGATTTTCCAATCGACGAACGCGTGCTGGCCTTCCTTGTCGATCTTGTATTCGGCGGCCATGGCCTGACCGGCGGAGAGCAGAGCGGTACCGAGCGCCAGAGCGGCAAAAGTCTTTTTCAACATCCTTACTTCCTTCCTTTGCAATTGAGGTTGAGAGTCAAGCTTTGCGGCCCAGCATACGAGTCAGGGTCGCGTCACGGTCGATGAAATGGTGCTTGAGTGCCGCCAGTGCGTGGAGCACGGCGAAGATCACCAGGCCCCAGGCCAACCACAAATGGATGACCCCGGCAGTGTCGGCCTGGTCAGGCAGGTCGCTGATCAATGCCGGCACCTCGAACAGTTCGAACACCGGGATGCCGACGCCGTCGGCAGTGGAGATCAGGTAACCGGCAATCATCACTGCGAACAGCCCCAGGTACAGCGCCAGGTGCCCGAGTTTGGCGGCCAGGCGTGTAACCTTGCCATGATTGGCCGGTGCCGGCGGCGGCGGGCTTACGAAACGCCAGAGCACGCGCAACAGCATCACTGCCAGCAGTACCAGGCCAATGCTCTTGTGCAGGTCCGGCCCGGACTTGCGCCACGGGTCGTAGTAATCCAGACCGACCATCCACAGCCCCAGGCCGAACAACCCGAAGACCGCCAGCGCCACACCCCAGTGCAGGACGATGCTGACCAGGCCATAGCGAGAAGATGAGTTGCGCAGTTGCATGTTGGCGTATTTCCCCGTGAAAGCTGTGCACAAGACTAGCGGGTAACGTATCGAATAAAAGCGGAAAAACTTGCTTCGGATTATCGAGAAATCCGATAGCAATTCTCCAAGCTTGCCATTAAGGAAACGTTAACGATAGCCGTTCCCACGGGTACTGCACTGTATGTCTTGCGCTGGCTACTTGTTGGAGCGGCCTTGTGTCGCGAAAGGGCTGCGGAGCAGCCCCAGCAATCTTGAGACACATCCAAGGTCCTGGGGGCGCTTCGCACCCCTTTCGCGGCACAAGGCCGCTCCTACAGGGGACGTACAAGCCCGCTAAGGCTCAGTCAGCCTTGGCCTGGCTGTTCACCACCGCCTTCTTCGCAGGCTCGCTCTTGGCCGTGGTTTTCTTCACTGGCGCAGGCTTGTGTGCCTGCTTGGCTGCCGGCTTCTGCGCGGCAGGCTTGGCCGGCGCGGCTTTGGCAGGGGCGGCCTTGACCGGCTCTTCCTTGGCCACCACGGCAGGGGCTGCCGGGGCCGGCGCTGGGGCCGGAGCCGGCGCCACCTCTTCAACCTTGGCGACCGGCGCGGCCTTGACCTCAGGCTTGTCGCCACCGCCGAACAGACGCGAGAAGAACCCCGGTTTGTCCTGCTTGGCCTCTTCAACCTTCACAGGTTCTGGCTTGGCGGTTGCCTTTTCGGCCTTGTCGGACGAGCCGCCGAACAGGTTGGAGAAGAACCCTCCCTTATCCTTGTCCTTGGCTGCCACTGCCGCCACGGTACCTGCAGCTGCAGTGGCGGCGACCGCTTTGACCGGGTCGAACGACTTGCCCGCCGCCAGGTCCTGCACCTGGCCTGCGGCGCGCTGGCCACTGCGCAGGGCGCCTTCAAGGGTGCCCGGGTACAGCGCGTCGGTGTGTTCGCCGGCAAAGGTGATGCGCTGCACCGGACGCTCCCACAGACGCCAGTACTTGCTGATCTGGCCAGGGCCGAAGGCCAGGTAGGCGCCGCCCATGCCGGCGTCGGTGCTGTAGCGGCGCACTTCGTAGCCGGTGAAGGCACCACGGGCCTGGGGATAGAACGCGTGCAGGCGGATCAGCACCTGATCGACCATCTGCTTGTCGCCGAACGCCTGCAGCAGGCGGGCATTGTCACCGGACAGGTTGATCACCACGTTGGCGCCACCCTTGAGCGCCGGCTCGATCCACAGCATGCCCAGGCCGGTGTTGCTGAAGATTTCACCCGACATGCGCGCGCGGCTTTCCCAGACCGGGCTCTTGAACTTGAGCATCAGCTGGTCGCGCCAGCCGTAGTTGGTGCCCTTGAGCGCGGCCAGGTGCTGGTTGTCCAGGCCTGGGGTCATCTGGATCTTGGCCAGCGCTCGCAGCGGCACGGCCATGACCAGGTAATCGGCCTGGTAGCCGACGGAGCCGACCTTGACCGTCACGCCGTCCTTGTCCTGGACGATGGCAGTGACCGGCGAGCTGGTCTTGATGGTCTTGAGCTGCTTGACGAAGGCCTGGGCCAGCACCGGGCTGCCACCGGGCAGGCGCGCGGCGCGCAGGTCACGGTCGCTGACATTGCGGTACACACGGTTCTGCTGGGCGAAATACAGCAAGGACAGGCGCGACGGTTCGTCGTAGCGGGTGCGGATCTGCTGGTTCACCAGCTGACGGGCGGTCGCCGGCAGCTGCAATTTATCGAGCCAGGTCGACACGTTCATCTGGTCGAGGGCGAACAGGGTGCTGCTGGCCGCCGGGTTCAGCGGGTCTTCGATCGAGCGCGCCAGGTCGTCCAGGGTCTTCTCATAACGCTTGAGCGCCTCGGCCGTGGCCGGCTGCTTGGTGGCCAGGTCGGTGGCGCTGAAATATTCACCGTCGATCAGGTAGCCAGGGGTACGGACAAACTCCGGCGCAGGCAAGGTACCGACCTTGAAGCGCTCCAGGTACTGGTTGAGCACCGGCTGGGTCTTGTTGTTGCCGATCCACTCGCTGGTGGCCAGGCCCGAACGCCCGCCCATGCCCGACTTGGCCTCCAGCAGGGTGACCTGCCAGCCCTTGCTCTGCAGCTCATAGGCCGCCGTCAAACCGGCCAGGCCGCCACCGACGACGATCGCCGTCTTGTCTTTGGCCAGCGCACCGGCGCTGGATACACCAATCAATACAAACGCGCACAGGCGCACCCAAGCAGCAGCCATGATGGCGAACTCCGGTAGAGAAACGTGGGATGGGAAGGGGGAAGGACACCCCGGGGCAAGTGGTGTTAAGAATACGTCAGGTCGCCACACCTCGCCAGCCAGCGACAACAAGTGCCTTTGCCTGTTCACATTTTTGTTATGGGCCAGTGGCCACCAATGCGCCTGACGGTTGTTCTGCCCCCCGGCATTGCTTAGGCTTACGCGGTCAAGCCACGCCGCCAAGCCAGGAGAAGTGCCCATGGGCCTCAACGATCAGTGGATGCAACGCGACCTCAAGGTCCTGTGGCACCCCTGCACCCAGATGAAAGACCACGAGCAACTGCCGCTGATCCCGATCAAGCGCGGCGAAGGCGTATGGCTCGAGGACTTCGAGGGCAAGCGCTACCTGGACGCGGTCAGCTCCTGGTGGGTCAACGTGTTCGGTCACGCCAACCCACGCATCAACCAGCGCATCAAGGACCAGGTCGACCAGCTCGAGCACGTGATCCTGGCCGGTTTCAGCCACCAGCCGGTGATCGAGCTGTCCGAGCGCCTGGTGGCCATGACCCCGGCCGGCCTGGACCGGGTGTTCTACGCCGACAACGGCTCGTCGTGCATCGAAGTGGCGCTGAAGATGAGCTTCCACTACTGGCAGAACACCGGCAAACCTGCGAAAAAGCGCTTCGTTACCCTGACCAACAGCTACCACGGCGAGACCATCGCCGCGATGTCGGTGGGTGACGTGCCGCTGTTCACCGAAACCTACAAGGCGCTGCTGCTGGACACCATCAAGGTGCCCAGCCCGGACTGCTACCTGCGCCCCGAGGGCATGGGCTGGGAGGAACACTCGCGCAACATGTTCGCCGCCATGGAGCAGACCCTGGCCGAACACCACGCGACCATCGCCGCGGTGATCGTCGAGCCGCTGATCCAGGGCGCCGGCGGCATGCGCATGTACCACCCGGTCTACCTCAAGCTGCTGCGCGAAGCCTGCGACCGCTACGACGTGCACCTGATCCACGACGAGATCGCCGTGGGCTTCGGCCGCACCGGCACGATGTTCGCCTGCGAACAGGCCGGCATCCGCCCGGATTTCCTGTGCCTGTCCAAGGCGCTGACCGGCGGCTACCTGCCGCTGGCCGCCTGCCTGACCACCGACAAGGTCTACCAGGCCTTCTATGACGACTACCCGACCCTGCGCGCGTTCCTCCACTCGCACAGCTACACCGGCAACCCGCTGGCCTGTGCCGCGGCCCTGGCGACCCTGGACATCTTCGCGCAGGACAACGTGATCGAGGCCAACAAGGCTTTGTCGGCACGCATGGCCAGTGCCACCGCGCACCTGGCCGAGCATGCCCACGTCGCCGAGATCCGCCAGACCGGCATGGCCCTGGCCATCGAGATGGTCCAGGACAAGGCCAGCAAGGCCGCCTATCCCTGGCAGGAGCGTCGCGGCCTGAAGGTGTTCGAGCACGCCCTGACCCGTGGCGCGCTGTTGCGCCCGCTGGGCAGCGTGGTGTACTTCCTGCCGCCTTACGTGATCACCCCGGAGCAGATCGACTTCCTCGCCGAAGTGGCCAGCGAAGGTATCGATATTGCTACCCGCACTCATGTGAGCGTGGCGGTACCGGCCGACTTCCACCCCGACTTCCGCGATCCGGGCTAGCCTGCAGCATCGCCGCATACCCTGTGGGAGCGGGTTTACCCGCGAATACGATGGTGGCCGCGCCGCTGAATTCGCGGGTAAACCCGCTCCCACAGGGTCTATGACAACCTTTTCCCGAGCTGAACCATGAGACTCTCCCGCTTCTTCATCGACGCCCCCCTGGCCCTCGGCGAGCACGACCTGCCCGAAGCCCAGGCCCACTACATCGGCCGCGTACTGCGCATGGCTGCCGGCGACGCCGTGCAGTTGTTCGACGGCAGCGGCCAGGAATACCTTGGCCAACTGCTCGAGGTCGGCAAGAAAAGCGTGCGCGTCAGCCTCGACCAGGCCCTCCCCGGCCAGGCCGAATCGCCGCTGCACATCCACCTCGGCCAGGGCCTGTCCCGTGGCGAGCGCATGGACTGGGCCATCCAGAAAGCCACCGAGCTGGGCGCCAACGAGATCACCCCGATCGTCAGCGAACGCTGCGAAGTGCGCCTGAAGGACGAGCGCGCCGACAAACGCCTGGCCCACTGGCGCCAGGTGGCCATCAGCGCCTGCGAGCAGTGCGGCCGCTCGACCCTGCCGGTGATCCACCCGCCGCTCACCCTGGCCGAATGGCTCAAGGCCTGCGAAGCCGACCTCAAGCTGGTGCTGCACCCGGTGGCCGAGCCGTTGACCAGCCACCCCAAGCCCGCACGCCTGGCCTTCCTGATCGGCCCCGAAGGCGGCCTGAGCGATGCCGAAGTCGAACAGGCCAAGGCCGTCGGCTACCACGCCGCCCGCCTCGGGCCGCGCGTGCTGCGCACCGAGACCGCGCCGGTGGTGGCGCTGTCGGTGGCCCAACAGCTGTGGGGCGACTTTTAACTGACGTAGAAGAACACCGCGACGAAGTGCATCAGGCTGCCGGCGATGACGAACAGGTGCCAGATGCCGTGCCAGTGGCGGAACCGGCTGTCGAAGGCGAAGAACAGGATGCCGACGGTGTAGAACACACCGCCGGCCGCCAGCCAGGTGAAACCGGCGGTGCCCAGGCTGTACAGCAACGGCTTGACCGCCACCAGCACGATCCAGCCCATCACCGCGTAGATGACGATCGACAGGATGCGCGCCTCCGAACGCGGCTTGATCTCCTGCAGCATGCCGATCAGCGCCAACCCCCAGACCACCCCGAACAGGCTCCAGCCCCAGGGCCCGCGCAGGCTGACCAGGCAGAACGGCGTGTAGCTGCCGGCGATCAGCAGGTAGATCGACAGATGGTCGAGCTTGCGCATGACCTGCTTCGCCCGGCCGCGGGTGCTGTGATAGAGGGTGGAGATGCTGTAGAGCAACAGCAGCGTGAAGCCGTAGATGGAGAAGCTGACGATCTTCCACGGATCGCCCTGCAGGCCCGCGACGACGATCAGCCACACCGCGCCGATGCAGGCCAGTACCGCGCCGACCAGGTGGGTCCAGGCGTTGAAACGTTCACCGTAATACATGCAAGCACAGACCTCCGAGGGCCAGCAGGGTTCCTGACGGCCTCATCGCGGGGCAAGCCCGCTCCCACGGTTTGCTCTCGAGCGTGGGAGCGGGCTTGCCCCGCGATAGGGCCGGGACTGCCTACATCCTAACCAAGGCCAGGTTGCTATTGCGCGTCACGCACCATCCGTTCCAGCACCGCCAGGTCCGGCACCCGCGCCACTTGCTCGCCCACCTGCACCGCCGCCAGCTCCAACGCCGCCAGCGGCACATCCACGTAATTGAGTTGGCTGTCGAGCTTGCACGAACGCGGAATCCCCTGCAGCAGCAGCGCCAGGTAACGCAGCCCGGTATCGCCCAAGGCATTCAGCACGACGATCCGCGCCCGCTCACCGCACGGGGTATGCCCACCGCAGGCGGCCTCGAAGCCGACCAGCGGCAAGCGCTGCTGGCGCCAGTCGACCCAACCCAGGTGCCAGCCGGGCTCGCCCGGCTCACAGGCGATGGCGCGGTGGCCGATCAGTTCGGCCACCGCCACGTTCGGCAGCACCAGGGCACGGTCGCCCAGGGGCAGCAACAGCCCGGTCAGGCTGCTGCGCTGCCCGGCGATATGGTCAAGCATGGTGCTGGCTCCAGTGGGCGATGCTCTGCAACAGGACCGACTCCTGGTACGGCTTGCCAAGGTACTCGTTGACGCCGATGGCCATGGCCCGCTCACGGTGCTTCTGCCCGGTGCGCGAGGTAATCATGATGATCGGCAGCTGCTTGAGGCGCTCGTCACGGCGGATGCGCGTGGCCACTTCGAAGCCGTCCATGCGCGGCATCTCGATATCCAGCAGCAGCACATCCGGGCGGTGCTCTTCGAGCAGCGCCATGGCATCGACACCGTCCTTGGCGGTCAGCACGCTCATGCCGTGGCGCTCCAGCAGGCGGCTGGTGACCTTGCGCACGGTCACCGAATCATCCACCACCATCACCAGCAATGCGCGGCGCGGTGCAGGCCCGGTCAGCGCGCGCTGGCCGTCGCCGGCACCCGGCAGGCGCGCCAGGCGCCGTTGCTGGCCACGCAACTGACCGAGCAGGTCGAGAATCAACACCACCCGGCCATCGCCCAGCAGCGTCGCCCCCGACAGCCCCGGCACCGCCGCGAACTGTGGCCCGAGGCTCTTGACCACGATCTCGCGGCTGGGCGACAGGCTGTCGACCTGAATGGCGAACGACTGCTCCTGGGAATGGGTAAGCAGCACCGGCAGCGGCACGCTCTGGCCCAGCAGCGCGGGCTGGCCGCCGCCCTGCACCAGCTCGCCGAGATAGCGCAGGGCATAGTCGTGGCCGGCGTAGGTGTAGCGCGGCGGGTCGAGGCGGTAGCAGGCCTCGAGCTCAGCGGCCGGCACCCGCACTATCCCTTCGATGGTATTGAGCGGGATGGCGTACTGCTCGTCGCCCAGGTGCACCATCAGCGCCCGGTTCACCGACACGGTGAACGGCAGGCGGATGAGAAAACGCGCGCCCTTGCCCGGGCTGGACTCGATGCTCATCGAGCCGCCCAGTTGCTTGACCTCTTCATGGACCACGTCCATGCCCAGGCCGCGCCCGGAAATCTGGGTGATCTTTTCAGCCGTGGAGAAGCCAGGGCGCAGGATGAACTGCAGGATCTCGTGGTCGCTCAAGCGCGCCTGGGGGTCGAGCAGGCCGCGCTTGATCGCCTTGTTGCGCACCGCCTCCAACGGCACCCCGGCGCCGTCATCGCTCATTTCGATGACGATATCGGCGCCTTCATGCAGCAGGTTGAGGTGGATGGTGCCCAGTTCCGGCTTGCCGGCGGCCAGACGCGCCTCGCGGCCTTCCAGGCCGTGGTCGACGGCGTTGCGCAGCATGTGCTCCAGCGGCGCCACCATGCGTTCCAGCACGCTGCGGTCGAGCTCGCCCTCGGCGTTGCCGACCACCAGCTCGACCTGCTTGCCCAGCTCGCTGGCCACCTGCCGCACCACCCGCTGCAAGCGCGGCACCAGGCGTTCGAACGGCACCATCAAGGTGGCGGTCAGGCCTTCCTGCAACTGGCTGTTGACCCGCGCCTGCTGCTGCAGAAGGCTGTGGGTTTCCTGGGAGCGCTGCAGCAGGGTCTCTTTCAGGTCGAGCAGGTCCGACGCCGATTCGAACAGCGCCCGCGACAGCTGCTGCAATTGGGAGTGGCGGTCCATTTCCAGCGGGTCGAAATCGTCGTAGGCATCGCCCTCGAACTGCTGGCGGCTAGAGATGCGCCCCTGGGTTTCGATGTCCAGGCGCAGCAGCTGATCGCGCATGCGCTCCAGCGTGGTTTCCATTTCGTTGAGGGCGAACTGCGCATCGTTGACCTGCTGCTCGATGCGCCCGCGGATCACCGTGTGCTCGCCGGCCAGGTTGCCCAGGTCGTCGAGCAGCTCGGCATCGACCTTGATCATGTCCCCGGCCCGCTCCGGCGCGGCGGCCGGCAGTTCGGCGGGGGCGGCCTCGACCTGCGGCGCGGCGGCGGCGCTGTCGGTCAGGGCGGCGCTGGAGAAGTTGCGGATGTAGTCGATCAGCGCCGTGGCGGCATGCAGCGGCTGGCCCAGGCGCACGGCATCGAGCATGTGCGCCAGGCGGTCGTGGCAGTTCTGCAGCAGGCTGAACAAGGCCGGCGTCGGCGGCAGCCGGCCGGCGGCCAGCAACTCGTAGAGGAATTCCAGTTCGTGGGCCAGGTCGCCAATGGCGGCGATTTCGACCATCCGCGCACCGCCCTTGAGGGTGTGCAGGTCACGCAGCAGGTTCTCCACCTCGACCGTGCTGCGCGGGTCGGCCTGCCAGCGGCCCAGGGCATCGGCGGCGCTCTCGACGATGTCGGAGCTCTCTTCGAGGAAGACTTCCAGCAGCTCCTTGTCGCCTGCGGCCTGGGCCTGCTCTTCGAGCGTGCCGGGCACCTCGGCCGGGGCGGGCGGCTGCGCGGTCTGGCGAAACTCGCGCAGCTCGCCCAGCAGCGTCACTGCCGAGACCGGCGCCTGGCCCTGATGCAAGCTGTGCAGCATGTCGGCCAGCGCCGCATGGCTGCGCCGCAGCAGGTCGAACAGTACCGGGCTGGCCCCCTGACGGCGGTCCACCAGCCCTTCGTAAAGCAGCGCCAGCTCCTGGGCGAGCACTTCCACCGCGCCGATCGCGGCCATCTGCGCCCCGCCCTTGAGGGTCAGGGCATCATGCTGCAGCGACGTCAGTACCGTGACGTTGCCCGGCTCGCCTTGCCACTGCTGCAGGGCCTGGTTGGCGCTGTCGAGGATGTCCCTGGCTTCCTCCAGGAACAGCTCGACCAAGGCTGGCGCCGGCAGCGGCGTCACCCCTTCGGCGCCGACCACGCCCATCACGGATGGGTCGAGCGCATCGTCGAGCAACCCGCGCAGGGCCGCCAGGCACTCGGGGCGAGCGTTCAGGTCCTGGCCGGCCGCGATCTCGTCGAGCATGTCGAGCAGCACTTCATGAGCCTGGCCGGCCACTTCGAAGAACCTCGGCGTGGCCGCCAGGCTGCCCTCTTCCACCGCGCCATACAGATCAAGCAACCCTTCGCAGATTTCATCCACCTGCCACAGTTCGGCCTGGTGGGCCGCATGGCTGAGGCTGGTCATGGCATCCAGCAAGGGGTCCAGCGCCTGGCGCAGCGCCGGCTGTTGCTGCCAGTGCGCCAACTGCGCCTCGGCGTCGAGCAAGGTGTCCATGCCTGCGGTCAGGAAAGCGGCAATCAGATTCGGATCACGGCGGCTGCGGCGCACCTGATGGGGGTCGCTGTGCAGCTGCGCCAGACGTGCATCGACGGTCTGCCCGACCTGTTCGATCAGCCCCGCGGCGCCGGGGATCGGCGCCAACGGCGTGCTGCCCAGTTGCGCCAACCCCAGGTGGAACAAGGCCCGGGCCGCCTCCAGCAGTTCGATTTCCACCAGCAGCATGGGCTGTTCGTGGCCCTTGTACTCACGCACCAGGCGGTCGAGCGCGGTGGCAAGCTCGGCCACCGGCATCACCCCGGCCATGGCCGCACTGCCCTTGAGCGTGTGCAGCGCACGCTGCAGGCCGTCGCTGACCGGCGTGCCTTCGGCGCTGGCCGTGTGCAGGAAGGCATCGAGCCCGGCCAGATGGCCCTGGGCCTCGTTGCGGAAGATCTCCAGCAGCTGCGGGTCGAGCCCGTCGATGCTGGCGCCGGGCGCCGCGTCGTTGAGCGCCAGCGCATGCAGATGGGCGGCCAGCTGCTCGATCTCGGCGCTGGCCGGCAACTGGCTGGCAGCGAAATCGGCCAGCAGGTCGGGCAGGCGCACGAACACCTGCTGCAGCGCGACCAACCCTTCGGCGCTGAGCGCGATACGCCCCTCCAGCACGCGGTTGAGCAGGTGCTCGGCGCCCCATGCCAGCTCCGCCACGGCCTCGGCATGGACCATGCGCCCACTGCCCTTGAGGGTATGCAAGGCGCGCCGCACTTCGATCAACGCTTCGCGCAGGCTGTTGTCAGCGCGCCAGCGCAGCCAGTGACGTTCGATTTCCGGCAGCAACTCGCCGGCCTCTTCGAGGAATACATCGCGCAGCTCGTCATCGATGCCATCCACGGCCCGGCCGCTGCTGGCCGACGGCTCCAGCGCCTGGCACTGCACACCCAGCGCTGCCAGGCTGACGCAGGCCATCTCGATGAAGGGTTGCGCATCGGCCAAGGGGTCGGCCACCCGCCACTGCAGGTACGCCTCGGCGGCGCACAACGTGTCGGCCAGGTGCGCCAGCTCGTCGGGCAGTGGCTCGTCCTCCAGGTGCACCAGCCAGCCTTGCACGTAACCGGCAGCGCCCGCGAACACCTCGGCGGCGGCCGGTAGCATCAGCATCGCCAGCGCGCCGCGCACCTGCTGCAACAGCCCAGGCAGGGCTTGCAGGCGTTGGCGCGACCAGCCCGACTCGAGGCAGTCGCCAATCAGGTCCTTGGCCTGCTGCAAGACGTTGAGCGACTCGTGGAGTACCAGCTGGCGGATCTCGGCCAGGTCCGAACCGGGCAGGCTGCCGGGCTGGCTTTCTTCCAGCGGGCCGACCATGCCGTTGAGCGTCGCTTCCACATACAGCAACGCCCCGGCCACATCCATCAGCACCGCTTCATTCACGCTGTCGTCCTGCTCCACCAGGGCCTGCAACGCCAGCACCTGGTCGATGATCACCCGCCGTGGCTGCTGGAAGCCCAGCACCGCCAGGGTATCGGCCACGTGGCGTAGCGGTGCGAGCAAGGCTTGCAGCGGCGCGCGCGGTGGCCGCTCGTCACTGACCAGAGGGTCGAGCTGGTCCTTGATGCGCATCAGGTCGTCGCACAGGGCCGACACCACCGAACGCAGGGCATCGCGCCCGGCGCCGGCCTGCATGTGCTCGCGCCAGTTGCCCAGCGACAGGTCGAGGTTGGCCAGGTCTTCGGCACCGGCCAGGCGCTGGCCGAGCTCACCCAGCAGGCTGCCCTGGGCCAGTGGCTCGGCGCCCCGGCAGGCGCGCAGCTGGTTGAGCAGCGGCATCACCACCAACGGCAGGTCGTGGCGCGCGCCGCGCAGCCGGTCGAGGTACGGCGGCAGTTGCTCCAGGCCCCGGAACAGCGCGCCCAAGCACTCGCCGCGGGGGCTGACCTGGCCCTCGGCCATGGCCCGGCCGAGCAGTTCGAGCTCTTCGGCCAGGCGCGTGGCGCCGGGCAGTTCGAGCAGGCGCAGGCAACCGTGCACCTGATGCAGGTTGTCGACGAAGAAGGTCAGGTTCGACAGGTCGTCCGGCGCCCCGGTGAAATGCTCCAGGGCCTGGCGCGCCTGGCCCAGGCAATCGAGGATGGGCGCCTTGGTCCAGGCCAGGGCGACCGTGTCGTGCCGTTCGCTGTTTACCGCCACCGAGGTCATGGGCGCCTCCATCAGCGGCGCTCGGCCGCAGCCGGCAGGGTGAAGCCCGACACCGAGCGGCGCATTTCACTGGCCATGCGCGCCAGGTGGCGGATGCTGTCGGCTGTGGCGCCGGAACCGGCGGAGGTCTGCGCGGTGATCTGCTGGATCACCGCCATGGTGTGGGAGATCTGCCCGGCGGACGAGGTTTGCAGTTGGGCGGCGTCGGAGATGCTGTGGATAAGTTCGGCCAGGGTCTGCGACACCCCCTCGATCTCGGCCAGCGCCACCCCGGCGTCCTGCGCCAGGCGCGCGCCGCGTACCACTTCGGCGGTGGTCTGCTCCATGGAAATCACCGCCTCGTTGGTGTCGGCCTGGATGGTGCGCACCAATGCCTCGATCTGCCGGGTGGCCGACGACGAACGTTCGGCCAGGCGTTGCACTTCGTCGGCGACCACGGCAAAGCCGCGCCCGGCCTCGCCGGCCAGCGAGGCCTGGATCGCCGCGTTGAGGGCGAGGATGTTGGTCTGGTCGGCAATGTCGTCGATCAGGCTGACGATGTCGCCGATTTCCTGGGACGACTCACCCAGGCGCTTGATCCGCTTGGCGGTGTCCTGGATCTGCTCACGGATGTTGTCCATGCCGTTGATGGTGTTGTGCACCACCTCGTTGCCCTTGTTGGCGATGGCGACCGAACGCTCGGCCACCTTGGCCGACTCGTAGGCGTGGGCCGATACCCGGTCGATCGACTCGACCATGTCGCCCACCGCCTCGGAGGCTTCGCTGATCTGCGCGGCCTGGTGCTCGGAGGCCTTGGCCAGCTGGCGCGCGGTGTTCTGGGTGTCCTGCACGGCGGCGGCGACCTGCTCGGCGCTGTGGTTGATGGTGGCGACCAGGTCGCGCAGCTGGTCGACCGAATAGTTGATCGAGTCGGCGATGGCGCCGGTGAAGTCTTCGGTGACCGCCACCGTGACGGTGAGGTCGCCGTCGGCCAGCTCTTCGATTTCGTCGAGCAGGCGCATGATCGCCTGCTGGTTACGTTCGTTCTTCTCGGCGGTTTCGCGCAGCTGGCGGTGGGTGGCGCGCACCATCACCAGGCCGATGAGGATGATCGAGGCCAGCGCCAGCAGGCCCAGCACGTAGCCGCCGACGGTGTCGAGGGTGCGCCCGCTGGCCAGGTTCTCGAAGCCGTTGGCCAGGTGCGAGGCCTCGTCGAGCAGGGTTTGCGAGAGGCTGAAGATGTTGCCGGCGGCTTCGCGCACACGGAACAGCTCGGGCGAGGTTTCGAGAATTTCGTCCACCGAGCCGGCAACGAACTGGAACAGCTCGGCAATTTCAGCCAGGCGCGCGCGGGCATCGGCGTCTTCGACTCGGGTCACCTGGATCGCCGGGTTGCCGGCGAGCATGCCTTCGAGCACCTGGCCGAAACGGCTGGCGTCACGGCCGAAGGTGTCGGCGGCCTGCACCGAGCTGTCGTCGCCGGCCAGCACGGTGTTGACCGAGCCCAGAATGCGCTCGGCCAGTAGCAGCTGGCGCTGGGCCACCGCCACCTGGCTGGCCGGGGCGCCGCTTTGCAGCAGGATCTCCACCACCTTTTCGTACTCGACCTGCAACTGCGGCACGGTCTCGGCCAGGGTGGCCGCCACCTGGTGCAGCGACAGCACCGTCTGTTCGCTGGCCAGGATGGTGTCGGTGTTCTTGCGCAGGTTTTCCCAGTCCTGGCGCACCGCGTCCATTTCGTCGCGCACCGTGGCCGGTGCGGCGGGCAGGCCGGTGGCCTTGTCGCCCTCGCGCAGGTAGCTCCAGCGCCGCTCGAAATCGTTGCGCGCATCGCTGAGCAGGCGGAAGGCAAGGGCCTTGCCGGCTGCCGCCTCGGTGGCGTTCTTGGCGATACGCTGGGACAGCACGCGCAGCTCGCCGGCGTGGCCGATGTACTGCTTGTCGTGGTTGGCCTGGGTGTTGAGGTAGGCAAAGTTGGCGAACAGCAGCACGATCGACAGGATCAGCACCACGAACAGCACGGTGATCTGCGCGCTGCTGCGCGGGCGTTGGGCCACGGCGGCGGGGGAAACGGAGGGGCCAGGCTTGTTCACGTCGAAAGTCCTCTACAACGCCACATCGAGAAAGCCCGGTGCCTGGGCCAGGGCGAACGGGCTGAAGATCGCCCAGTTGCGCTCACGGGGGAAATGCCCCTGCACGAAGGGTGCGGCGGCGCGGATCAAAGGCTGCGGCGGCGACAGTTCGAGGCTGCTCAGGGCAAAGTGCTGCAGGCCCACCACCTCGTCCACCAGCAGCCCGGCGAACAGCTCTTCGTGGTCCAGCACCAGCACCCGACGCTGCTTGCCCGCCGCCGCCGGGCCAAGGCCGAAGAACGCGCTCAGGTCCATCACCGGCAACAGCCGCCCGCGCAGGTTGGCCACCCCGCAGACCCAGGGCTGTACCCCCGGCACCCGGCTGCTGCGCGGCTCCCGCAGCACTTCGGCAATTTCGCCCATGGGCGCGACGAACCATTGCCCGGCAATGCGAAAGCCGATGCCGCTCCACTGCTGCAGGCGGGTGTCCTGGAGCGGCTGGTCGGCCACCAGCAGGCGGCACCGCCGGTCGATGTCCAGCAGCAGCTCGAAGGCGGTCAGTGCCGCGCCCTGAGGGCGAGTGGTCAAGCGCCGAGCACCTCGACCAGCTTGGCGATCAACGCGTCTTCTTCCACGGGCTTGGTCAGGAAGTCGCGGGCACCCTGGCGCGTGGCCCAGATACGATCGGTTTCCTGGTCCTTGGTGGTGACCACGATCACCGGGATGGCGCTGGTCTCCGGGTCCTTGCTCAACTGGCGGGTGGCCTGGAAGCCGTTCATGCCGGGCATGACGATGTCCATCAGCACCGCATCGGGCTTCTCCTGGCGGGCCAGGGCCACGCCGTCGGCACCGTTGTTGGCCTTGAGCACCTGGTGGCCGTGTTTTTCCAGCCACTCGGTCAAGCGGTACATCTCGGTCGGCGAATCGTCGACAATCAGAACTCGGGCCATGCTGTTTCCCCATGAGGAACGTGAGACGCCGCCTTTGGCTGGGGCGGTGTCAAGGTGCGATTGGGTCCTGCGCGGCGAAACCGGGCACATGGGCGCGGATTGCGTCGAGCAGTTCTTCCTTGCTGAAAGGTTTGGTCAGGAACTGGTCGGAACCCACCACCCGGCCGCGGGCCTTGTCGAACAGGCCGTCGCGGGAAGAGAGCAGGATGACCGGAGTGTCCTTGAATTCGCTGTTGTGCTTGATCACTGCGCAGGTCTGGTAGCCGTCCAGGCGCGGCATCAGCACGTCGACGAAAATGATGCGTGGCTTGTGGTCGATGATTTTCGCCAGGGCATCGAAGCCATCGCTGGCGGTGATCACCTCGCAGCCCGCCTCGCCGAGCAACATCTGGGCAGTGCGGCGGATCGTGCGCGAATCGTCGATCACCATCACCTTCAGGGGTTGTTCCATAAATTGCGCCACATTGAATGAGCGGTAAGCTGCAAGCTTCGAGCGACAAGGAAATGCAGATCGGTGCGCAGCGCCTCTGCCTTGTAGCTTATAGCTTGCGGCTTGAAGCTGGATCGAGCCTTTTTAGCACACTCCGCAGGGCCATTCCATCTGCCCGCCCCCTTGACCGGGCGCGCGCCCGGCGCCACCCTGAGCCACTTTTTCGTGCCATCGCGGCCACCCGCCGCCAAGAGGAATTACCCATGAGCGTTCGCCTCGGGATTGTCATGGACCCTATCGCGTCCATCTCCTATAAAAAGGACAGCTCGCTGGCCATGCTGCTGGCCGCCCAGGAACGTGGCTGGAGCCTGTTCTACATGGAACAGCGCGACCTGTACCAGGGCGAAGGCAAGGCCCGCGCGCGGATGCGCCCACTGAAGGTGTTCGCCGACCCGGCGCGCTGGTTCGAGCTGGGCGAAGAGCAGGACAGCCTGCTCAGCGAGCTGGACGTGATCCTGATGCGCAAGGACCCGCCGTTCGACATGGAGTTCGTCTACAGCACCTACCTGCTGGAGCAGGCCGAGGCCGACGGCGTGCTGGTGGTCAACCGCCCGCAGAGCCTGCGCGACTGCAACGAGAAGCTGTTCGCCACGCTGTTCCCGCAGTGCACGCCGCCGACCCTGGTCAGCCGCCGCCCGGACATCATCCGTGAGTTCGCCGCCAAGCACGGCGACGTGATCCTCAAGCCGCTGGACGGCATGGGCGGTACCTCGATCTTCCGCCACCGGGTCGGCGACCCCAACCTGTCGGTGATTCTCGAAACCCTGACCGCCCTGGGCGCCCAGCAGATCATGGCCCAGGCCTACCTGCCGGCAATCAAGGACGGCGACAAGCGCATCCTGATGATCGACGGCGAGCCGGTGGACTACTGCCTGGCGCGCATCCCGGCCAGCGGCGAGACCCGCGGCAACCTGGCCGCCGGCGGCCGTGGCGAAGCCCGCCCGCTGAGCGACCGCGATCGCTGGATCGCCGCACAGGTTGGCCCCACCCTGCGCGAGAAGGGCCTGCTGTTCGTCGGCCTGGACGTGATCGGCGAGCACCTCACCGAGATCAACGTCACCAGCCCGACCTGCATCCGCGAAATCGACGCCGCCTTCAACACCAATATCGGCGGCAAGCTGATGGATGCCATTGATCGCAAGCTGCAAGCGCGCTGACCGAGGACAGGTGGCAACACCGCACAGTGGGGTATGATGCCGGTCCTTTTCGACTGAGCTGATGCCCCGCTTTGCGGTTGCTGGATACCCGATGACGCTCCCCGCCGACATCCCTGCCGACTTGCTGCCACCCCGCGTTCGCCCGGTGGACCGGCTCGGCTTTACCCTGTTCCTGGCCGCGCTGGTGCACCTGGCGTTGATCCTGGGGGTCGGTTTCACGGTGATCAAACCCGCTGAAATCCGCCACACCATGGACATCACCCTGGCCACCTTCAAGAGCGAGAAGGCGCCCGAGAAGGCCGACTTCCAGGCCCAGGAAAACCAGCAGGGCAGCGGCACCCTGGACAAGAAAGCGGTCCCCAAGACCACCGAAGTGGCGCCGTTCCAGGACAGCAAGATCAACAAGATCACCCCGCCGCCGGCCGCGAGAGTAGAGTCGCCACCCGCGCCGTCGAAGTCCGCGGTGACCACCCAGGCACCGAAACCGCAGAAAGTCGAGCCCAAGCCGAAGGAAAGCAAGCCACAGCCCAAGGCCCAGGCGAAGGCGCCGGACTTCGACAGCTCGCAGCTGTCCAGCCAGATCGCCAGCCTTGAGGCCGAGCTGTCCAACGAACAGCAGCTGTATGCCAAACGCCCGCGTATCCATCGCCTGAATGCGGCCTCGACCATGCGCGACAAGGGCGCCTGGTACAAGGAAGAGTGGCGCAAGAAGGTCGAGCGCATCGGTAACCTCAACTACCCCGACGAAGCCCGACGCCAGCAGCTGTACGGCAGCCTGCGCTTGATGGTGTCGATCAACCGCGATGGCTCGCTGTATGAAGTGCTGGTGCTGGAATCGTCCGGCCAGCCAGTGCTGGACCAGGCGGCCCAGCGCATCGTGCGCCTGGCCGCGCCGTTCGCGCCGTTTACCGGGGACATGGCGGAGTTCGATCGGTTGGAGATCATCCGCACCTGGCGCTTTGCCCGCGGGGACAAGCTGTCGAGCAACTGACTTCAAGCCTGCAAAGTCCCTGTGGGAGCGGGTTTACCCGCGAACACCGGCGAAGCCGGTGCCATACACCGCGCTGCCTGCTTCGCGGGTAAACCCGCTCCCACAGGGGCCGAGTGAGGCTCAAGCGCACCTTGCCAGCCCCGCCACCTGGCGCCACACTAGCGCTCATGAAAACCTTCGCCCCCAGCTACCTCAAGCACCAGTTCCTGATCGCCATGCCGCACATGGCCGATCCGAACTTCGCGCAAACGCTGACGTACATCGTCGAACACAACGAGAACGGCGCCATGGGGCTGGTGATCAACCGCCCGCAAGAGCTGAACCTGGCCGATATCCTCGAGCAACTGCGCCCCGACGAAACGCCCCCGACCAGCACGCTGCAGGTGCCCATCTACCTGGGCGGCCCGGTGCAGACCGACCGTGGTTTCGTGCTGCACAGCAACGAGTGCAGCTTCCAGGCCACCGTGGCCCTGGAAGGCCTGTCGCTGACCACCTCCCAGGATGTGCTGCTGGCCATCGCCGCCGGCGTGGGCCCGAAAAAGAGCCTGATCACCCTAGGCTACGCCGGCTGGGAAGCCGGCCAGCTGGAGGCCGAGCTGGCCGACAACGCCTGGCTCAACTGCCCGTTCGACCCCGCGATCCTCTTCGGCATGGACAGCGAACAGCGCCTCGGCGCCGCCGCCAAGAGCCTGGGCATCAACCTGAGCCTGCTCACCAGCCAGGCAGGGCACGCCTGATGGCCGAACTGCGCCTGCTGCTGGGCTTCGACTACGGCAGCAAACAGATCGGCGTGGCCGTCGGCCAGGTAATCACCGGCCAGGCCCGCGAACTCTGCGTACTCAAGGCACAGAACGGCGTGCCGGACTGGAACCAGGTCGAAAAACTGATCAAGGAATGGAAACCCGACGCCATCGTCGTCGGCCTGCCACTGAACATGGACGGCACGCCCAGCGAGATGAGCGAGCGCGCCGAAAAATTCGCCCGGCGCCTCAACGGCCGTTTCAACCTGCCGGTGCACACCCACGACGAACGCCTGACCACCTTCGAAGCCAAGGGCGAGCAGATGGCCCGAGGCGGCCGCCAAGGCAGTTACCGCGACAACCCGGTCGACGCCATCGCCGCCGCCCTGCTGCTGCAAGGCTGGCTGGAGGCCAACGTTTAATTCCGCTTTGCCGCCGGAGCTACCCGGCGCCCGCCTTCCGAGGAGCACGCAATGAGCCTACCCAATCCCGCCGACCTGATCCGGCAGATGGCCGTCGACCTTCGCGCCCACCTGGCCCGCCGTGAAATTACCGAACCACGCTTCATCGGCATCCGCACCGGCGGCGTATGGGTGGCCCAGGCCCTGCAGCAAGAGCTGGCCGACGAAAGCCCGCTGGGCACCCTGGATGTGTCGTTCTACCGCGACGACTTCAGCCAGAACGGCCTGCACCCGCAAGTGCGCCCTTCGGAGCTGCCGTTCGAGATCGAAGGCCAGCACCTGGTGCTGGTGGACGACGTGCTGATGAGCGGCCGTACCATCCGCGCCGCCCTCAACGAACTGTTCGACTATGGCCGCCCGGCCAGCGTGACGCTGGTGTGCCTGCTGGACCTGGATGCCGGCGAACTGCCGATCCGCCCCAATGTGCTCGGCGCCACCCTGTCGCTGGCTGCCCATGAACGGGTAAAATTGACCGGACCCGCACCGCTCGCCCTCGAGCGCCAGGACCTCGCTTCCGCTTCCGCCCTTTAAGAGTCCCCCGCGATGACGCCATTCGACGCCAAGCGCCCGCTGCAGCTCAATGACCAGGGCCAGCTGCGCCACTTCCTCTCGCTCGACGGTTTGCCCCGCGAACTGCTCACCGAGATCCTCGACACCGCCGACTCGTTCCTCGAAGTCGGCGCCCGGGCCGTGAAGAAAGTCCCGTTGCTGCGCGGCAAGACCGTGTGCAACGTGTTCTTCGAGAACTCCACCCGTACCCGCACCACCTTCGAACTGGCCGCCCAGCGCCTGTCGGCCGATGTGATCAGCCTGAACGTGTCGACCTCCTCGACCAGCAAAGGCGAGACCCTGTTCGACACCCTGCGCAACCTCGAAGCCATGGCCGCCGACATGTTCGTCGTGCGCCACTCCGACTCCGGCGCCGCCCACTTCATCGCCGAGCACGTGTGCCCGGATGTGGCGGTGATCAACGGCGGTGACGGCCGCCACGCGCACCCCACCCAGGGCATGCTCGACATGCTGACCATCCGTCGGCACAAGGGCAGCTTCGAGAACCTGTCGGTGGCCATCGTCGGCGACATCCTGCACTCGCGCGTGGCCCGCTCGGACATGCTCGCGCTCAAGGCGCTGGGCTGCCCGGACATCCGCGTGATCGGCCCGAAAACCCTGATCCCGATCGGCATCGAGCAGTACGGGGTGAAGGTCTACACCGACATGGCCGAAGGCCTTAAAGACGTCGACGTGGTGATCATGCTGCGCCTGCAGCGTGAGCGCATGGCTGGCGGCCTGCTGCCCAGCGAGGGCGAGTTCTACCGCCTGTTTGGCCTGACCACCGCACGCCTGGCCGGCGCCAAGCCCGACGCCATCGTCATGCACCCCGGCCCGATCAACCGGGGCGTGGAGATCGAGTCGGCGGTGGCCGACGGCAAGCACTCGGTGATCCTCAACCAGGTCACCTACGGCATCGCCGTGCGCATGGCCGTGCTGTCCATGGCCATGAGCGGGCAGAACGCGCAACGTCAAATCGAGCAGGAGAACGCCCAGTGACCCTCAGCATTATCGGCGCTCGGGTAATCGACCCTGCCAGCGGCCTGGACACCATCACCGACCTGCACCTCGAAGGCGGTCGCATTGCCGCCATCGGCGCAGCCCCGGCGGGCTTCAGCGCCAGCCGCACGATCCAGGCCGACGGCCTGGTCGCAGCGCCTGGGCTGGTCGACCTCGGTGTCTCGCTGCGCGAGCCGGGCTACAGCCGCAAGGGCAGCATCGCCAGTGAAACCCGCGCGGCAGTCGCCGGCGGCGTCACCAGCCTGTGCTGCCCGCCGCAGACCAAGCCGGTGCTGGACACCTCGGCGGTGGCCGAACTGATCCTCGACCGCGCCCGCGAAGCGGCCAACAGCAAGGTGTACCCGATCGGCGCCCTGACCAAAGGCCTGGAAGGCGAGCAACTGGCCGAGCTGGTGGCCCTGCGCGACACCGGCTGCGTGGCCTTCGGCAACGGCCTGAAAGAGATCCCCAACAACCGCACCCTGGCCCGAGCGCTGGAATACGCGGCGACCTTCGACCTGACCGTGGTGTTCCACTCCCAGGACCGCGACCTGTCCCAGGGCGGCCTGGCCCACGAAGGGCCGATGGCCAGTTTCCTCGGCCTGCCCGGCATCCCCGAGAGCGCCGAAACCGTGGCCCTGGCCCGCAACCTGCTGCTGGTCGAGCAGAGCGGCGTGCGCGCGCACTTCAGCCAGATCACCAGCGCCCGTGGCGCCCGGCTGATCGCCCAGGCCCAACAACTGGGGCTGCCGGTCACCGCCGACGTGGCGCTGTACCAGCTGATTCTCACCGACGAAGCGCTGCGCGACTTCTCCAGCCTCTACCACGTGCAGCCGCCGCTGCGCAGCGCCGCCGACCGTGATGGACTGCGTGAGGCGGTGAAGTCGGGCGTGATCCAGGCGATTTCCAGCCACCACCAGCCCCACGAGCGCGATGCCAAGCTGGCACCGTTCGGTGCCACCGAGCCGGGTATCAGCAGCGTCGAGCTGTTGCTGCCGCTGGCCATGACCCTGGTCGAGGACGGCCTGCTCGACCTGCCGACGCTGATGGCACGCCTGAGCAGCGGCCCGGCGGCGGCCATGCGCCTGCCGGCCGGCGAGTTGAAGGTGGGCGGCGCAGCGGACCTGGTGCTGTTCGATCCGAAAGCCTCGACCGTTGCGGGTGAACGCTGGTTGTCCCGCGGCGAGAACTGCCCGTTCATCGGCCACTGCCTGCCGGGCGCGGTGCGTTATACCTTGGTCGATGGGCACGTCTGCTTTGAGGGCTGAGTAACGACCATCGCGGGGCAAGCCCGCTCCCACGCGAACACGTGGGAGCGGGCTTGCCCCGCGATGGGGCCGGCAAAGACCTGAAACAACCATTCATCCCTCTCGGTTGAAATCCTTCCCCCCTCCCCCCATATGAGTCTGCATCAGGCATTTTCGCCCCGCTGCGTGGAGACTCTCCCTTGACTACCATCGTTTCTGTCCGCCGTAACGGCAAAGTCGTCATGGGCGGCGACGGCCAGGTTTCCCTCGGCAACACCGTGATGAAAGGCAACGCCAAGAAAGTCCGTCGCCTGTACAACGGCCAGGTCATCGCCGGTTTCGCCGGTGCCACCGCCGACGCCTTCACCCTGTTCGAGCGCTTCGAAGCCCAGCTGCAGAAACACTCCGGTCACCTGGTGCGCGCCGCCGTCGAGCTGGCCAAGGAATGGCGTACCGACCGTTCCCTGAGCCGCCTGGAAGCGATGCTGGCAGTAGCCAACAAGGACGCCTCCCTGATCATCACCGGCAACGGCGACGTGGTCGAACCCGAAGACGGCCTGATCGCCATGGGTTCCGGCGGCGGCTACGCCCAGGCCGCGGCTCGCGCCCTGCTGAACAAGACCGACCTGTCGGCCCGGGAAATCACCGAGGCCGCCCTGAACATCGCCGGCGACATCTGCGTGTTCACCAACCACAACCTGACCATCGAGGAGCAGGACCTGGCCGAGTGATCAGTTGTTTTGGCGTCCCGCCCTCGGCGGGACTTTTCCACACTGATGACTGCGCCTTAGGACCCTATTGATCATGTCCATGACCCCCCGCGAAATCGTTCACGAACTGAACCGCCACATCATCGGCCAGGACGACGCCAAGCGCGCCGTCGCCATTGCCCTGCGCAACCGCTGGCGGCGCATGCAGCTGCCTGCCGAGCTGCGTGCCGAAGTCACCCCGAAGAACATCCTGATGATCGGCCCCACCGGCGTGGGCAAGACCGAAATCGCCCGTCGCCTGGCCAAGCTGGCCAACGCACCGTTCATCAAGGTCGAAGCGACCAAGTTCACCGAGGTCGGCTACGTCGGCCGTGACGTCGAGTCGATCATCCGCGACCTGGCCGATGCCGCGCTGAAGATGCTCCGCGAGCAAGAGATCGTCCGCGTGCGCCACCGCGCCGAGGACGCCGCCGAAGACCGTATCCTCGACGCCCTGCTGCCGCAGGCGCGTACCAGCAGCTTCGCCGAAGAGGCCGCGCCGTCGAGCAGCGACTCCAACACCCGCCAGCTGTTCCGCAAGCGCCTGCGTGAAGGCCAGCTGGACGACAAGGAAATCGAGATCGAAGTGGCCGACGCGGTCGGTGTCGAGATCGCCGCGCCGCCCGGCATGGAAGAGATGACCAACCAGCTGCAGAGCCTGTTCGCCAACATGGGCAAGGGCAAGCGCAAGGCGCGCAAGCTGAAGGTCAAGGACGCGCTGAAGATGGTCCGCGACGAAGAAGCCGGCCGCCTGGTCAATGACGAAGAGCTCAAGGCCAAGGCCCTGGAAGCGGTCGAGCAGCACGGCATCGTGTTCATCGACGAAATCGACAAGGTGGCCAAGCGCGGCAACGTCGGCGGCGCCGATGTGTCCCGCGAAGGCGTGCAGCGCGACCTGCTGCCACTGATCGAAGGCTGCACCGTCAACACCAAGCTGGGCATGGTCAAGACCGACCACATCCTGTTCATCGCCTCCGGTGCGTTCCACCTGAGCAAGCCGAGCGACCTGGTGCCCGAGCTGCAGGGTCGCCTGCCGATCCGCGTCGAGCTCAAGGCCCTGACCCCGGAAGACTTCGAGCGCATCCTCAAGGAGCCGCACGCTTCGCTGACCGAGCAGTATGCAGCGCTGTTGAAGACCGAAGGCCTGAACATCGAGTTCGCCGACGAGGGCCTCAAGCGCCTGGCCGAGATCGCTTTCCAGGTCAACGAGAAGACCGAGAACATCGGTGCCCGCCGCCTGCACACCCTGCTCGAGCGCCTGCTCGAAGAGGTGTCGTTCAGTGCCGGTGACCTGGCCAGCGCCCACGACGAGACGCCGATCCACATCGACGCCGCGTATGTGAACAGCCACCTGGGTGAGCTGGCGCAGAACGAAGACCTGTCGCGCTACATCCTGTAAGACCATCGCGGGGCAAGCCCGCTCCCACGCTGGAATGCACTACCCCCAAGGGTTGGATTGGTGTCCAACTTCTTGGGGCAGTCCATTCCAGCGTGGGAGCGGGCTTGCCCCGCGATAGGCCCTTGAATCCCTCCACAAGAAGCTGGAAGCTTGCTTCATCAGCTCCCGAGAGATTCCAGCCCATGGCCCGCCTGCCCACCGCCATCAACCTGCACAAAGCCTCGAAAACCCTCACCCTCACCTACGCCCCCGGCGAGGTCTACCACCTGCCTGCCGAATTCCTGCGGGTGCATTCCCCTTCCGCCGAGGTCCAGGGCCACGGCAATCCCATCCTGCAATTTGGCAAGATCAACGTAGGCCTCAGCGGCCTGGAGCCTGCCGGCCAATACGCACTGAAACTGACCTTCGACGACGGCCATGACTCAGGGTTGTTCACCTGGGAATACCTCGAGCAACTGTGCCTGCGCCAGGAACAGCTGTGGGCCGAGTATCTGGATGAATTGCACAAGGCCGGCAAATCCCGCGACCCCGCCGAATCGGTTGTCAAACTGATGCTCTAGCGCGGGGCCTCCAGGTTTTAGAGCGCATTTTCTAATCTCATCTGCTTGAATGCGTGAACGGCGGCCAAAGACTGGCTGTCTTGCGCATTACATGAAAGTCGGGTAACCAATGGAGCTGGCAAGTTCCCTGCATCGCCTTTTCGGCAGGCAGGGCCAGGCCGGTATGTAGAGGTCGCGAGCGAAAGCAGGTTGTCTTCACACGCAGAAACCCCCGCAGCTCATCATCGACACGCATCCGGTCGCAGCACCGCTGTTCCTTATCACTGGTCACCCGAGTAGCAGTACCGGGCTGTCACAGCACACCGGTACTCGTCTCAGGACAACGGAGCGTCGTAGATGAGTAACAAGAACAACGATGAGTTGCAGCGGCAGGCCTCGGAGAACACCCTGGGGCTGAACCCGGTCATCGGCATTCGCCGTAAGGATTTGCTCACGTCGGCGCGTACGGTATTGCGCCAGGCGGTTCGCCAGCCCCTGCACAGTGCCAAGCACGTGGCGCATTTCGGCCTGGAACTGAAGAACGTGCTGCTGGGCAAATCCAGCCTGCAGCCCGGTGGCGACGACCGTCGCTTCCAGGACCCGGCCTGGAGCAACAACCCGCTGTACCGTCGCTACCTGCAGACCTACCTGGCCTGGCGCAAGGAGCTCAACGACTGGATCGGCGAAAGCGACCTGTCGCCCCAGGACATCATCCGTGGCCAGTTCGTCATCAACCTGATGACCGAAGCCATGGCGCCGACCAACACCCTCTCCAACCCGGCGGCGGTCAAGCGTTTCTTCGAAACCGGCGGCAAGAGCCTGCTCGACGGGCTGTCCAACCTCGCCAAGGACATGGTCAACAATGGCGGCATGCCCAGCCAGGTGAACATGGAAGCCTTCGAGGTGGGCAAGAACCTGGGCACCAGCGAAGGCGCGGTGGTGTACCGCAACGACGTGCTCGAACTGATCCAGTACAAACCCATCACCGAGCAGGTGCACAGCCGCCCGCTGCTGGTGGTGCCGCCGCAGATCAACAAGTTCTACGTGTTCGACCTGAGCCCGGAGAAGAGCCTGGCGCGCTTCTGCCTGCGCTCGCAGCAGCAGACCTTCATCATCAGCTGGCGCAACCCGACCAAGGCCCAGCGCGAGTGGGGCCTGTCCACCTACATCGACGCCCTCAAGGAGGCGGTCGACGCGGTGCTGGCGATCACCGGCAGCAAGGACCTGAACATGCTCGGCGCCTGCTCCGGGGGCATCACCTGCACCGCGCTGGTGGGCCACTACGCGGCCCTGGGCGAGAAGAAGGTCAACGCCCTGACCCTGCTGGTCAGCGTGCTCGACACCACGATCGACACCGATGTGGCGCTGTTCGTCGACGAGCAGACGCTGGAGGCCGCCAAGCGCCACTCCTACCAGTCCGGGGTGCTCGAGGGCAGCGACATGGCCAAGGTGTTCGCCTGGATGCGCCCCAACGACCTGATCTGGAACTACTGGGTCAACAACTACCTGCTGGGCAATTCACCGCCCGTGTTCGACATCCTGTTCTGGAACAACGACACCACGCGCCTGCCGGCCGCCTTCCACGGCGACCTGATCGAAATGTTCAAGAACAACCCGCTGATCCGCGCCAATGCCCTGGAGGTGTGCGGCACTGCCATCGACCTGAAGCAGGTCGACTGCGACATTTTCAGCGTCGCCGGCACCGCCGACCACATCACCCCATGGCAGTCGTGCTACCGCTCGGCGCACCTGTTCGGCGGCAAGATCGAATTCGTGCTGTCCAACAGCGGCCATATCCAGAGCATCCTCAATCCGCCGGGCAACCCCAAGGCGCGCTTCATGACCGGTGAAGACCGCCCGGACGACCCGCTGGCCTGGCAGGAGAACGCGGTCAAGCACGCCGACTCCTGGTGGCTGCACTGGCAGACGTGGCTGGGCGATCGCGCCGGGGAACTCAAGAAGGCGCCGACACGCCTGGGCAACCGCACCTATGGCGCAGGCGAGGCCGCACCGGGAACCTACGTGCACGAGCGTTGAGCCCAACCGCCGCGATGTGCCGGCAGGCGCATCGCGGCGCTACCTTCACCCCAGAGTCACGCGTATGCCGCAACCCTACATCTTCCGCACCGTCGAGCTGGACGATCAGTCCATCCGCACCGCGGTGCGCCCGGGCAAGCCGCACCTGACGCCGCTGCTGATCTTCAACGGCATCGGCGCCAACCTCGAACTGGTGTTTCCGTTCATCGAGGCGCTGGACCCGGACCTGGAAGTGATCGCCTTCGACGTGCCCGGGGTCGGCGGCTCGTCGACGCCGCGCCACCCGTACCGCTTCCCTGGCCTGGCCAAGTTGACCGCGCGCATGCTCGACTACCTCGACTACGGCCAGGTCAATGCCATCGGTGTGTCCTGGGGCGGGGCGCTTGCCCAGCAGTTCGCCCACGACTACCCCGAGCGCTGCAAGAAGCTGGTGCTGGCCGCCACCGCCGCCGGTGCGGTGATGGTGCCGGGCAAGCCCAAGGTGCTGTGGCTGATGGCCAGCCCCCGGCGCTACATTCAACCCTCCCACGTGATCCGCATCGCCCCGATGATCTATGGCGGCGCCTTTCGCCGCGACCCGGACCTGGCCCTGCACCACGCCTCGAAGGTGCGCTCCGGCGGCAAGGTGGGCTACTACTGGCAGCTGTTCGCCGGGCTCGGCTGGACCAGCATCCACTGGCTGCACAAGATCCAGCAACCGACCCTGGTGCTGGCCGGCGACGACGATCCGTTGATCCCCCTGGTCAACATGCGCCTGCTGGCCTGGCGGATTCCCAATGCCCAGCTACACATAATCGACGATGGCCACCTGTTCCTGATCACCCGGGCCGAGGCCGTCGCCCCGATCATCATGAAATTCCTCCAGCAAGAGCGCCAGCGCGCGGTCATGCACCCCCGGCCCGCCACTGGCGGCTGATGCAGACTCGCTGGCGTCTGTGGGAGCGGCTTTAGCCGCGAAGCAAGCGACACGGTGAATGGCACCGGCTACGCCGGTGTTCGCGGCTAAAGCCGCTCCCACAGGTCTCTTTTGGGTCAGGCAGTGATCCGCAGTACCGCCATACCGGCCCGATTGCTATAACGATGGAGTGTTGGCATGAAAGACAAACCGGCAACAGGGACGACACCAGCCCCGGCCACCAGCATGAACGTGCGCAACGCCATCACTGGCCTGCGCGGCCGCGATCTGATTTCAACGCTGCGCCATGTCGGCCGCCATGGCCTGCGCCACCCGCTGCACACGGCAAAGCACTTGCTGGAGCTGGGCGGCACCCTGGGCCGGGTGATGCTCGGCGACACCCCGTTCCAGCCCCACGCGCGCGACAGCCGCTTCAGCGACCCCACCTGGAGCCAGAACCCGTTCTACCGGCGCAGCCTGCAGGCCTACCTGGCCTGGCAGAAACAGACCCGCCTGTGGGTCGAGGAAAGCTCGCTGTCCCATGACGACCGCGTGCGCGCGCAGTTCCTGTTCAACCTGATCAACGACGCCATCGCCCCGAGCAATTCGCTGCTCAACCCGCTGGCGGTCAAGGAGCTGCTCAATACCGGCGGCCAGAGCCTGTTAAGGGGCGTGAGCCATCTGCTCGACGACCTGCGCCACAACGACGGGCTGCCACGCCAGGTGGACGAGCGCGCCTTCGAGGTCGGCGGCAACCTCGCCGCCACGCCTGGCGCGGTGGTGTTTCGCAATGAGCTGCTGGAGCTGATCCAGTACAAGCCGATGAGCGAAAAGCAGTACGCCCGGCCAGTGCTGGTGGTACCGCCGCAGATCAACAAGTTCTACATCTTCGACCTCAGCCCGACCAACAGCTTCGTCCAGTACATGCTCAAGAACGGCCTGCAGGTGTTCATGATCAGCTGGCGCAACCCCGACCCGCGCCACCGCGAGTGGGGCCTGTCGAGCTACGTGCAGGCCCTCGAAGAGGCGCTCAACGCATGCCGCAGCATCAGCGGCAGCCGCGACCCGAACCTGATGGGCGCCTGTGCCGGCGGCCTGACCATGGCCGCGCTGCAGGGCCACCTGCAAGCCAAGAACCAACTGCGCAAGGTGCGCAGCGCCACCTACCTGGTGAGCCTGCTCGACAGCCAGTTCGACAGCCCCGCCAGCCTGTTCGCCGACGAACAGACCCTCGAGGCGGCCAAGCGCCGCTCGTATCAGCGCGGCGTGCTCGACGGCGGCGAGGTGGCACGGATCTTCGCCTGGATGCGGCCAAATGACCTGATCTGGAACTACTGGGTCAACAACTACCTGATGGGCAAGACCCCGCCGGCCTTCGACATCCTCTACTGGAACGCCGACAACACGCGCCTGCCGGCCGCCCTGCACGGCGACCTGCTGGACTTCTTCAAGCACAACCCCCTGCCCCACCCCGACGGGCTGGAGGTGTGCGGCACGCCCATCGACCTCAAGCAGGTCGACCTGGACAGCTTCACCGTGGCCGGCAGCAACGACCACATCACCCCGTGGGACGCGGTGTACCGCTCGGCGCTGCTGCTGGGTGGTGATCGGCGCTTCGTGCTGTCGCACAGCGGGCATATCCAGAGCATCATCAACCCGCCCGGCAACCCCAAGGCCTACTACCTGGAAAACCCCAAGCTGTCGGGTGACCCGCGCGCCTGGTTCTACGATGCCGAGCGCCGCGACGGCAGCTGGTGGCCGCAGTGGCTGGAGTGGATAAGCCAGCGCTCCGGCACGCTCAAGGCACCGCGCAACGAACTGGGCAACGCCACCTATCCACCGCTGGGCCCCGCGCCAGGCACCTACGTACTGGCACGCTGACCGGATGAAGACCCGCGACCGCATCCTCGAATGCGCCCTGCTGCTGTTCAACCGCCAGGGCGAACCCAACGTCTCTACCCTGGAGATCGCCAACGAACTGGGGATCAGCCCGGGTAACCTGTACTACCACTTCCACGGCAAGGAGCCGCTGGTGATCGGCCTGTTCGAGCGTTTCGAAGAACAGCTGATGCCGCTGCTCGACCCACCGCTGGACGTGCGCCTGGACGCCGAGGACTACTGGCTGTTCCTGCACCTGATCGTCGAGCGCATGGCCCAGTACCGCTTCCTGTTCCAGGACCTGTCCAACCTCACCGGGCGCCTGCCCAAACTGGCGCGCGGCATGCGCAGCCTGATCAACGCGCTCAAGCGCACCCTCGCCGCGCTGCTGGCCAGCCTCAAGAGCCAGGGCCTGGTGACCAGCGAAACGCAAGCCTTGGGGCAATTGGTGGAACAGATCGCCCTGACCCTGATCTGTTCGCTGGATTACCAGCGCGTACTGGGGCGTGAAGGTGATGTGGGGGTGGTGGTGTACCAGGTGATGATGCTGGTGGCGCCGCACTTGCAGGCGCCGGCGCGCACGGCGGCGGAGCGGCTGGCGATGAGGTATCTGGAGGGATGAAATGATCGCGGGGCAAGCCCGCTCCCACGCTGGCCTGAGTAGCCATTGTGGGAGCGGGCTTGCCCCGCGATGAAGGCGACGCGGTATCAGGCCTGGGCGGCCGCGTTCACCGGTGCCGACGGGGTGGCGCTGGCCGGGGCCGCGCTCGGCGCCGGTGCGGCGGTGGCGGCAGGTGCCGCGGCTACCGGCTTGGCTGCAGCAGGCTTGGCCGCTGGCGCTTTCTTGACTGCTGGCTTCTTCGCCGCTGCCGGTTTGGCCGCAGGCTTGGCAGCAGCCGGCTTGGCTGCAGCGGTTTTAACCGCAGGCTTGGCAGCCGGTTTTGCCGCGGCGGTCTTGGCGGCCGGTTTGGCAGCTGCCTTGGCCAGTGGCTTGGCAGCCGTCTTGCTGGCGGCGGCCTTGGACACCGGTGTGACCGAAGCCCCGGTCAGTTTTTCGATCTGCTTGGTCAGCGTGTCGACCTGCTGGTGCAGTGCCTTGATCTCGTTGCGGCTGGGCACGCCCAGGCGCGAGATGGCGCTGTTCAGGCGCTTGTCGAAGGCCTCTTCGAGCTCGCTCCACTTGCCCAGAGCGCGTTCCTTGACGTCCGATACCCGCGAGGTGGTGGCGGACTTGGCCGTGTCGGCCGCCGAGTCGACGCTTTTCTTCGCCTGCTTCTCGGCTTTCTCGCCATCCTTCACCAGCGAATCGAACAGCTTCGGACCATCCTGGTCGATCTTGGAGTAGATACCCAGGCCTGCCAGCCAGATCTTGCGCGAGTATTTCTCGACTCCGCCGATCCAGGAGCTGCCTTCTTTCTCGGTGTTCTTCTTGCCAGCCATCCTGCTCTCCTTATGGTTTGTGCGCGACGCGCTCGAGCAGCTCGTGCAGCTGTTCAAGCTTGATGGACAACGCCTCAACGTCATGTTTAGACGGAATGCCGAGGCGATTCAAGGCGCGGCCGACGCGCTCGTCGAAGGCTTTCTCGATTTTGTCCAGCTGGACCTCGACCTTGCCCCGCACGCGGGTCACTTCCTGGCCGGCTTCGTCGAGCTGGTGGTTGGCCGCGTCGAGTTCTTTATGGATGCGTTTCTTGCCGCGCTTCTCGACGCCTTCACCGGCCTTGACCAGTTCCTTGAAGTAGTCGGAGCCTTCCTGGCCGACACGGGCGTAAGCGCCGATGCCCGCCAGCCAGATCTTGCGCGCGTAGCCGCGCACTTCGCCCAGGGTGCCCTGGGCGTCGTCCTGCTTGATATTCACTTTGGCCATGCTCTGTACCTCATGCTCATTTGGGGAGGGAGGATGGGCCCAGGGTGGTAGGGCTTGAGCGTGAAGGTAGGCAAAAAAATTAGAATCCTCACCCTAAGGTGGGGCGATGGTGGGTGCAGGTATTGTGTGCCGGACTTCGTGGGAGCGGGSTTGCCCCGCGATAGCGCCATCCCAGGCAATCGCCATCGCGGGGCAAGCCCGCTCCCACAAAGCCCACTCCTGCAAACAGCAAGGCCCCTGCGGCATCAGGCCAGCGCTTTGTCCAGCGCCCGCTCGATCTCGCCCTTGATGGTGCCGCCCATCATCGACAGCATCATGCCCAGCTTGAGCTCGACGCGGATGCTGTCGTCGAAGATGTGCACGCTGCCATTGGCACCGCTGCGGGTCACGTCTACCCGGTCACCGTTCCAGCTGGCCTTGAGGTCGTATTCGCGGCTGAGCTTGTCCACCAGCGCTTCGGCCTTGGCGCGGGCGGCTTCGCGGCCGAGGGAGTGTTTGCGTTCGACGCTGATCTGGGTCATGCGGGTGTTCCTGCTGATGTAGACATAATCGCCATTATGCCCGCCACCCCGCCACGGCACACCCCGCGAAGACAAATCCGCCCGATGCCCCTAGAATGGCGGTAATTTTTTTCTGGTGAAGCGAAATGACCGACCAGCGCAAAGGCGACCACGCCGAACCCACCACCCACTTCGGCTACCAGGACGTGCCCGAGAGCCAGAAGGCGAAGAAAGTCGCCGAGGTCTTCCACTCCGTCGCCGCCAAGTACGACCTGATGAACGACGTGCTGTCCGGCGGCATGCACCGCCTGTGGAAGCGCTTCACCATCGAGCTGTCCGGCGTGCGCAGCGGCAACCGGGTGCTGGACATCGCCGGTGGTACCGGCGACCTGGCGGCCAAGTTCTCGCGCCTGGTCGGCCCGACCGGCCAGGTGGTGCTGGCCGACATCAACGATTCGATGCTCAAGGTCGGCCGTGACCGTCTGCTCGACCGTGGCGTGGCCGGCAACATCGAGTTCGTCCAGGCCGACGCCGAGAAGCTGCCGTTCCCGGACAACCACTTCGACTGCGTGACCATCGCCTTCGGCCTGCGCAACGTGACGCACAAGGACGAAGCCATTCGCTCGATGCTGCGCGTGCTCAAGCCCGGTGGCCGGCTGTTGATCCTGGAGTTCTCCAAGCCCACCAACAAGCTGATGTCCAAGGCCTACGACGCTTACTCGTTCGCCTTCATGCCACTGGCCGGCAAGCTGATCACCAACGACTCCGAGAGCTACCGTTACCTCGCCGAGTCGATCCGCATGCACCCCGACCAGGAAACCCTCAAGAGCATGATGGTCGAGGCCGGCTTCGACCGCGTCACCTACCACAACATGACCAGCGGCATCGTCGCCGTGCACCGGGGGATCAAACCCTGATGCTCCTGGCCGGCCTTCTCGCCAGCGTCGAACACGGCCTCAACCGGGTCTTGCGCATGGACAGCACGGCACTGCCGCGGCTGGCCGCGCTGGAAGGCCAGGTCATCGAGATCGACTGCGTGCAGCCGGCCCTCAAGCTGTTCGTGCTGCCCGATGAAGAAGGTCTGATGCTGGCCGCCCACTGGGAGGGCGAGGTCGATTGCACCCTGCGCGCCCCGGCCGGGCGCCTGGCCCAGTTGGCCCTGAGCAAGGACAAGAGCGCCGTGCTGCACAGCCCGCAGGTCGAACTGCACGGTGACAGCGCCGCGCTGCTCGATCTGGTCGCGGTGCTGCAGGACCTGGAACTGGACTGGGAGCACGAGCTGCAACGCTGGCTCGGCCCGGTCCCCACCGCGCTGCTCGCAGGCCACGTGCGCCTGCGCGCGCGCTGGACCAGGCAAGGCCTGGCCCGGTTCAGCCAGAACCTCTCCGAGTACCTGGCCGAAGAGTCCCGCACCCTGGTCGGCAAACGCGAAGCCGAAGCGGCGTTCAGCGAACTCGATGCGCTGAAAGTCGACATCGAACGTCTCGAGGCGCGCCTGCGCCGCCTCGCCCACACTCTTGATACCAGCGATAACGCATGAAGCTGCTCGCCGTCCGCCGTCTGTTGCGCATCCAGCGCGTCGTGATCCGCTACCGCCTCGATGACCTGCTGTTCGAACAGCCCCTGCTGCCCTGGTGGCTGGCCAGCCTGCGCCTGCTGATGCCCTGGCGCTGGCTGCCGCGCAAACCCCTCGAGCTAAGCCGTGGCGCGCGCATGCGCCTGGCGCTGCAGGACCTGGGGCCGATCTTCATCAAGTTCGGCCAACTGCTGTCCACCCGCCGCGACCTGCTGCCCACCGACATCGCCGACGAGCTGATGCTGCTGCAGGACCGGGTGCCGCCGTTCGACCCGCAGCACGCCGTGGCGCTGATCGAAGAGCAGCTGGGAGCCAAGGTTGGCGAGGTGTTCAGCCGCTTCGACGTCGAGCCGCTGGCCTCCGCTTCGGTGGCCCAGGTGCATGCCGCACGCCTGAAAAGCGGCGAAGAAGTGGTGGTCAAGGTGGTGCGCCCGGGCCTGAAGCCGGTAATCGCCCAGGACCTGGCCTGGCTGTTCCTGATCGCCAAGGCCGCCGAGCGCGCCTCGGCCGATGCCCGCCGCCTGCACCCGGTAGAGATCGTCGGCGACTACGAAAAGACCATCTACGACGAGCTCGACCTGCTGCGCGAGGCGGCCAACGCCAGCCAGCTGCGACGCAACTTCGAAGGCTCGGAGCTGATGTACGTACCCCAGGTGTACTGGGACTTCTGCCGGCCCAAGGTGCTGGTGATGGAGCGCATCTACGGCGTGCCGGTCACCGACATGGCCACCCTGGCCGACCAGCGCACCGACATGAAGCTGCTGGCCGAGCGCGGTGTCGAGGTATTCTTCACCCAGGTGTTCCGCGACAGCTTCTTCCACGCCGACATGCACCCGGGCAACATCTTCGTCAGCACGGTCAAACCGTGGAGCCCGCAGTACATCGCCATCGACTGCGGCATCGTCGGCAGCCTCACCGCCGAGGACCAGGACTACCTGGCGCGCAACCTGATCGCCTTCTTCAAGCGCGACTACCGCCGCGTGGCGCAACTGCACATCGACTCGGGCTGGGTACCGGCGCAGACCAAGGTCAACGAGTTCGAGGCGGCGATCCGCACCGTCTGCGAGCCGATCTTCGAAAAACCGCTCAAGGACATCTCCTTCGGCCAGGTACTGATGCGCCTGTTCCAGACCGCCCGACGCTTCAACATGGAAGTCCAGCCGCAACTGGTGCTGCTGCAGAAGACCCTGCTCAACATCGAAGGCCTGGGCCGCCAGCTGTACCCCGACCTGGACCTGTGGAGCACCGCCAAGCCGTTCCTCGAACGTTGGATGCGCGAACGCATGAGCCCCAAGGCGGTGTTCGGCAACCTGTACAGCCAGGCCGAGCAACTGCCGCACCTGGCCGACATGACCCGCGACCTGCTCGAACGCCTGTCGCAGCCGCACCTGCACGACCCGCAACTGCCCGAGCGCCGTCGCCAGGGCGACAACTGGGCGCTGCGCCTGCTCGGTGCCGGCCTGCTGACCGGCGGCGCCACGCTCGCCGCCGGCGCCGTGAGCCTGAGCGCCCCGGCGGCGTGGCCGGCCTGGTTGATGCTGGCCGCAGGCTTGTACCTGATCGTGCGCCGATAGCCAGCCGCGCGGCTGGCTGGCACACTAGCGCACAGGGGCCCGGTACGGGAGCGGGCCCGGTTTGGAGTCGACGATGAAAGACTGGCTGGACGAGATCAAGTGGAACAGCGATGGCCTGGTACCGGCCATCGCCCAGGACCACAAGACCGGGCGCGTGCTGATGATGGCCTGGATGAACCGTGAATCCCTCGTGCTGACCGCCGCCGAAAACCGCGCCATCTACTGGTCGCGTTCGCGGGGCAAGCTGTGGCGCAAGGGCGAAGAGTCGGGCCATGTGCAGAAGCTGCATGAAATGCGCCTGGACTGCGACGCCGACGTGATCATCCTGATGGTCGAGCAGTTGGGCCATATCGCCTGTCATACCGGCCGCGAAAGCTGCTTCTACCGCGTCTACGAAGACGGCCAGTGGAAAATCGTCGATCCGGTCCTGAAGGACCCGGACGCCATCTACAGCGCAGGACACTGAACATGAGCGACACGCTGAACCGCCTCGCCGAAGTGCTGGAAGAACGCAAGCACGCCGCCCCCGACAGCAGCTATGTGGCCAGCCTCTATCACAAGGGCCTGAACAAGATCCTCGAGAAGCTCGGCGAAGAGTCGATCGAGACCATCATCGCCGCCAAGGATGCCGCCGCCAGCAAGGATTACAGCGATGTAATCTATGAGACAGCCGACCTGTGGTTTCATAGCCTGGTGATGCTCAGTGCGCTGGGCCAGCACCCGCAGGCAGTGCTCGATGAGCTGGAGCGCCGGTTCGGGCTGTCCGGCCACGACGAGAAGGCGGCGCGACAGCCGTCTGCCTGAATGATTGCCGGGGGCGCTTTGCGCCCCTTTCGCGGCGCAAGGCCGCTCCTACAGGAGCCCGCGTCGCCTGAACGATTCGCTATCCCCCTGTAGGAGCGGCCTTGTGTCGCGATGGGCTGCAAAGCAGCCCCCAGGGCCCGAAAGACAGACACACAATTTCAGGAGTTTGAGATGGGCATTTTCGACTGGAAACACTGGATCGTCCTGCTGGTCGTCGTCGTGCTGGTATTCGGCACCAAGAAGCTGAAGAACTTCGGCAGCGACCTGGGCGAATCGATCAAGGGCTTCCGTAAAGCCATGAACGAAGAAGAAACCAAGCCGGCCGAGCAGACCCCGCCGCCCGCCCAGCCCGTGCCACCGGTACAGAACACCGCGCAGCAGGCCCAGGGCCACACCATCGAGGGCCAGGCGCAGCCGGTCCAAGAGCCGCAGCGGAAAGACTGACCCATGTTCGGCATCAGTTTCAGCGAGCTGCTGCTCGTCGGCCTGGTCGCCCTGCTGGTGCTCGGCCCCGAGCGCCTGCCGGGCGCCGCGCGCACCGCAGGCCTGTGGATCGGCCGGCTCAAGCGCAGCTTCAACGCGATCAAGATGGAGGTCGAGCGCGAAATCGGCGCCGACGACATCCGCCGTCAGCTGCACAACGAGCACATCCTGCAGATGGAACAGGAAGCCAAGCGCATCCTCAATCCACTGGCACCGCCTGCCGCCCAACCCGGCACTGATGCATCCGCAGCCCCCGTAGCACCCGCCGCCGACGCAGCACCGACACCCCCTGCCGCTGCGCCGCAACCCTCCGAGCCGCCACCACCGCCGCGAGCCCCATGAGCGAAAACCCGGAAAACGACCAGCCGATGCCGCTGGTTTCGCACCTGACCGAGCTGCGCACCCGCCTGCTGCGATGCGTCGCCGCCATCTTCCTGATCTTCGCCGGGCTGTTCTCCTTCGCCCAGCAGATCTACACCCTGGTGTCGGCGCCGCTGCGCGCGCACCTGCCGGCCAACGCGACGATGATCGCCACCGACGTGGCCTCGCCGTTCCTCACGCCGTTCAAGCTGACCATGATCGTCTCGCTGTTCCTGGCGATCCCGTTCATCCTCCAGCAGATCTGGGGCTTCATCGCGCCTGGGCTGTACCGTCACGAGAAGCGCATCGCCATCCCGCTGCTGGTGTCGAGCATCTTCCTGTTCTACGCCGGCATGGCCTTCGCCTACTTCCTGGTGTTCCCGCTGATCTTCGGTTTCTTCGCCAGCGCCACCCCCGAGGGCGTGTCGATGATGACCGACATCGCCAGCTACCTCGACTTCGTCATGACCTTGTTCTTCGCCTTCGGCGTGGCCTTCGAGATCCCCGTGGCCGTGGTGCTGCTGGTATGGATCGGCGTGGTCGACGTGCAGTACCTGAAGAAGATCCGCCCGTACGTGATCATCGGCTGCTTCGTGGTCGGCATGGTCCTGACGCCGCCGGACATCTTCTCCCAGACCCTGCTGGCCGTGCCCATGTGGCTGCTGTTCGAGATCGGCGTGCTATGCGGCAGCCTGATCCGCAAGCGCAGCCACGAACGCGACGAACAGAACCAAGACCACAACGACCAACCGCCTGCGACCCAACCGTGAACCTGTTGCTTCTCGAAGAGGCCGACTTCGTGTCGGCCGACCGCGTCGTCCTCGCCGACCGCCGTTTCACCCACATGCAGGAGATCCACGGCGTGGCGGTGGGCGACAGCCTGCGCGTCGGGCGTATCAACGGTTTGATGGGCAAGGCCGAGGTGGTCCGCCTCGAAGGCCATGAAGCCGAGCTTCAGGTGGCCTTCGACCAGCCGCCACCGGCCAAGCTGCCGCTCACCCTGGTGCTGGCCGTGCCGCGGCCGAAAATGCTCCGCAGGTTGTTCCAGACCATCGCCACCATGGGCGTTGGGCGGCTGATCCTGGTCAACAGCTACAAGGTCGAGAAGAGTTTCTGGCAGACGCCTTTCCTTAACCCCGAGACGATCCGGGAAAACCTCATCCTGGGCCTGGAGCAGGCCCGCGATACGGTCTTGCCTGAGGTCATCATCGAAAAACGCTTCAAACCCTTCGTCGAGGACCGCCTGCCCGCCATCGCTGCCGGCACCCTCGGCCTGGTCGGCCACCCTGGCCCCTACCCGGCCTGCCCGCGCGGCGTGGAAGGCCCGGTAACCCTGGCGATCGGCCCCGAAGGCGGCTGGATCCCGTATGAAGTCGACCTGCTGCACAAGGCCGGCCTGGCGCCGGTGCAGCTGGGTGATCGCATCCTGCGGGTCGAAACGGCTGTGACTGCCCTGCTTTCGCGAATTTTCTGACAAACGGGTCAGCTTTTACCCATCAAGTTTCCCCAACGCACGCCGATGGCCTTGGCAACAAAACAATAATCCGCACTGCCATGCGCCGGGGAGTCGTCTATGTACCGTTGGTTTGCCCAGTCACTGGGGAATGTAAGCGTCAATCGCAAGTTGGGGATCGGCTTCGGCCTGGTGCTGCTGCTCACCCTGGGCATCACCTTCACCGGGTGGATGGGGATCGACGGCGTGACCAGCCGGGGCGACAAGCTCGGCAATATCTCGGTCATCCACCAGTACACCCAGGACCTGCGTATCGCTCGCCAGCACTATGAGCGCAACCGCGACGAGGCCTCGGTGGCCGAGCTGGATAAAGCCCTGGCCAACCTCGAACGCCAGGTACAGCTGATGCTCGGCCAGATCGAGCTCCCCGCCGACCGTCAGCGCCTGGACCAGCAACAAGGCGCCGTACGCGAATACCAGCAGGCCTTCGCCGAGCTCAAGCAGGCCGGCCAACGCCGCGAAGCCAGCCGTGGCCTGTTGGGCGACAGCGCCGACAAGGCCGCCGCATTGATCGGCAAGGTCCAGCAGCGCCTGCTGCAGGGCGGCGATATCCAGCAATACCAGCAAGCAGTGGAAACCAGCGCCTTGCTGCAGCAGGCGCGCTTCCAGGTGCGCGGCTACACCTACAGCGGCAAGGCCGAATTCCAGCAGACCGCGCTCACCGCCATCGACCAGGCCATGGCCGTGCTCAAGGCCCTGCCGGCCAAGCTCCCCGCCGAATACGCTGCCAGCCTCGACGATGCCGCCGAGGCCCTGGCCGCCTACCGTGACGCAGTGAACCAGTTCGGCAGCGCCCAGTCCGCCAGCGAACAGAACCTGCAGCGCATGGCCGCCCAAGGCCAGCTGCTGCTCAGCGCCAGCCAGGAAATGACCCTGTCGCAGACCAAAGTCCGCGACCAGGGCACCCAGCAAGCCAAGACCCTGCTCGCCGGCGCCACCGCCCTGGCGCTGCTGCTGGGTGTGCTGGCCGCCCTGGCCATTACCCGGCAGATCATCGTGCCCCTGCGCCAGACCCTGTCCGCAGCCGAGCGCGTGGCCAACGGCGACCTCAGCCAGGACCTGCAGGCCGACCGCCGCGACGAGCTGGGCCAGCTGCAGGCCAGCATGCAGCGCATGACCCAGGGCCTGCGCCAGCTGATCAGCGGCATCGGCGACGGCGTCACGCAGATCGCCAGCGCCGCCGAGGAGCTCTCGGCGGTGACCGAACAGACCAGCGCCGGGGTGAACAACCAGAAGGTCGAGACCGACCAGGTGGCCACCGCCATGAACGAGATGGCTGCCACCGTGCAGGAAGTCGCGCGCAATGCCGAACAGGCCTCGGAAGCGGCACTGATGGCCGACCAGCAGGCCCGCGAAGGCGACAAGGTGGTGACCGAGGCGATCAACCAGATCGAACGCCTGGCCCACGAAGTGGTGAACTCCAGCGAAGCGATGAACCAGCTCAAGGCTGAAAGCGACAAGATCGGCAGCGTGCTCGACGTGATCAAGTCGGTGGCGCAACAGACCAACCTGCTGGCGCTCAACGCGGCCATCGAAGCCGCCCGTGCCGGCGAAGCCGGGCGCGGTTTTGCGGTGGTCGCCGACGAGGTGCGCAGCCTGGCCCAGCGCACCCAGCAGTCGACCGAAGAGATCGAAGAGCTGATCGCCGGCCTGCAGAATGGCACCCAGCGCGTGGCCAGCGTGATGGACAGCAGCCGCAGCCTCACCGACAGCAGCGTCGAGCTGACCCGGCGTGCCGGCGGCTCGCTGGAAACCATCACCCGCACCGTCTCGTCGATCCAGGCGATGAACCAGCAGATCGCCACGGCTGCCGAGCAGCAGAGTGCGGTGGCCGAGGAGATCAACCGCAGCGTGATGAACGTACGCGATATCTCCGACCAGACCTCCGCCGCCAGTGAAGAGACCGCCAGCTCCAGTGTCGAGTTGGCGCGGCTGGGCACCCACCTGCAGGGTCTGGTCGCCAAGTTCAGGCTGTAACGCCCCCCGTCGTGGCCGGGCCCCTCGGGGTAAGCCGGCCACGACTTCTCCTATGCGTCGAAGGGAAACCTCCTACGCCATTCACAGGTACAGTCTTACGCTTTTCCGGCCGATGAGCAGGATGTCCACGCCCCGCCTGACGCAGGGCGCCCTCATCGCCGGAGACTCACCATGCTCGGACCGCTCAACCGCATGCTCGGCCACCTCAGCGTGCGCCTCAAGCTGGCCATGGGCTTTGCCCTGGTGCTGCTGCTCACCCTGCTCACCACCCTGACCGGCTGGCAGGCCCTGAGTGATGCCATCGACCGCTCGGAAAAGCTCACCCAGATCGCCCAACTCAACGATTTGGCCAAGGACCTGCGCGCCGAGCGCATCACGTTCCGCGTGCTCGAGGATGACCAGAGCCGCACGCAGCTTGGCAAGACGATCGACCAGCTCGGAGCCTTGATCGAAACCATGCGCCCGCGCTACCTGTCAGCGGAAAACGTGCGCCTGATCGCCGAAAAGCATGATCTGCTGGCACGCTACCGGGACGACTTCGAAAAGCTCCAACAGAATGCGCTGACCCGCCGCCAGCAACGCGAAAGCCTGCTCGGCCGGGCCTCCGAGCTGGACCAGCAGATCAGTGCCCTGCAGGGCCAACTGATCAGCCGCTTGAGCCAGTTGGACCAGCCGGCCGCCCAGGGGCGGGCGCTCAACCTGATCGAGGCACTCGGCCGGCATGTGGAAATGGCCGGCCAACGCGCCGCCGTACCCGCCTACTTCAGCGAACCACTGCAAGGCTTTGCCGAGGTCGGCCAACCCGCCCTGAACGCAGCCCAAGCCACTCTCGGTGAGCTCGATCAGTTGCTCCAGGGCCTTGGCCTGGACACTCGCGTCGCCGCCCCTGTCGCCGCAGGCCTGGCCCGCTATCGCGAGCAGTTGGGCCAGTATGCAGGCGCGGCGATCGCCGTTGAGTTGCTGCAGAACAACATGGAGCAGCTGGGCAACCAGATCACCAGCAGCAGCCGCGAACTCAGCGACAACCAGATCGCCCTGCGCGACGAACAGGCGCTGGCGTCACTGAGCCTGATGACCAGCGTCGCCCTGCTCGCCCTGCTGATCGGCAGCCTTGCGGCCTGGCTGATCAGCCAGCAGATCACCGCGCCGCTGAAACAGACCTTGCGCCAGGCCGAACGTATCGCCAAGGGCGACTTGAGCCAGATAGACGATGTCACCCGCAGCGACGACCTTGGGCAACTGCAGGGCAGCATGCGCACCATGACCCTGAGCCTGCGTGAGCTGCTGGGCGGTATCGACCATGGCGTTACCCGCTTGTCGCAAGCGGTGGACGAATTGGCGACGGTCAGCGAGCAAACCCAGCACCGGGTCGGCCAGCAGAAGGAAGAGACCGACCAGGTGGCCACGGCGATGAACCAGATGAGCGCTACGGTGCAGGAAGTGGCTCAAAACGCCGAACAGGCGTCGCAGGCCGCAACCACCGCCGATCATCAGGCGCAGCTGGGCGACCAGGTGGTGGCCCAGGCCATCGAACGCATCGAGCAGCTCGCCGGGCAGATGGAGCACTGCCAGCAGGCCATGGCCCACCTGGCAGAAGAAAGCCAACGCATCGGCTCGATCCTCGACGTGATCAAGTCGGTGTCCGAGCAGACCAACCTGCTGGCGCTCAACGCCGCCATCGAAGCCGCGCGGGCCGGCGAGGCAGGACGCGGCTTTGCGGTGGTCGCCGACGAAGTGCGTGGCCTGGCCCAACGCACCCAGCAGTCGACCGAAGAGATCGAGCAACTGATCGGCAACCTGCACAGCGGCACCGAGCAGGTCATGGGGTTGCTCGACGACAGCAAACGCCTCACCGGGCAGAGCGTCGAGCTCAGCCGCAAGGCCGGTGAAGCACTCGGGCAGATCACCGCGACTGTGTCGACCATCCAGGGCATGAACCAGCAGATCGCCACGGCCAGCGAAGAGCAGAGCGTGGTGGCCGAGCAGATCAACCGCAGTGTGATGAACGTGCGCGATGTGTCGGACCAGACCAGCACGGCCAGCGAGCAGACGGCGGCGTCCAGCGTCGAGTTGGGGCAGTTGGGGCGGGAATTGCGGGGGATGGTGGGGCGGTTCAGCTTGTAACGCAGGCAAGCTCGTGGGAGCGGCGGTGTGCCGCTGCGACTTGGTCCGCGATCAGACCAGCATTACCTGCTGGACCCATCGCGGGGCAAGCCCGCTCCCACGTGAACTCCTGCGCTTATAGCACTTGGCGCAGGAAGGCTTGTGCCCGCGGATCCTTCGGCGCGTCGAAGAACTGCCCGGGCGGCGAATCCTCCAGCAGCTTGCCGTGATCGAAGAACAGCACCCGGTCGGCCACTTCACGGGCGAAGCCCATTTCGTGGGTCACGCAGACCATGGTCATGCCTTCTTGCGCGAGGGTCTTCATCACGTCCAGCACCTCGCCGACCATTTCCGGGTCGAGCGCCGAGGTCGGCTCGTCGAACAGCATCACCTTGGGCTCCATCGCCAGGGCACGGGCAATCGCCACCCGCTGCTGCTGGCCACCGGACAGGCGCGACGGGTACTCGTTGGCCTTCTGCGAAATGCCAACCTTCTGCAACAACGCCAGGGCCTTGGCTTCACGCTCGGCCTTGCCGCGCTTGCGCACCACCTTCTGCGCCAGGCACAGGTTTTCCAGCACGGTCATGTGCGGGAACAGGTTGAAGTGCTGGAACACCATGCCGACTTCGCGGCGGTAGGCGTTGATGTCGGTTTTCGGGTCGGCCAGTTGCAGGCCGTCGATGGCCACATGGCCCTGGTCGAAATGCTCCAGGCCGTTGAGGCAGCGCAGGAAGGTCGACTTGCCCGAACCGGACGGGCCGAGCACCACCACCACTTCGCCCTTGGCGACCTGGGTGGTGACGTTGTCCACCGCGCGCACCACCTGGCCACGGGTGTCGAAGACTTTCAGCAGGTCACGGACTTCAATCACTTTGCGCAAGCCTCCGCTCGAGCCGGCTGGCGATATGCGACAGCGGCAGGTTGATCAGCAGGTACAGGCCTGCCACGCAGAACCAGATCTCGAAGGTCGAGAACGACGTGGTAATGGCTTCGCGGCCGCTCTTGGTCAGCTCGGTGATGGCGATCACCGACACCAGCGAGGTGTCCTTGACCAGGCTGATGAACTGCCCGGCCAGCGGCGGCAGCACGCGCTTGAACGCCTGCGGCAGGATCACGTGGCGCATCGACTGGGCGCCGTTCAGGCCCAACGAGCGTGCCGCCTCGTTCTGGCCTTTGGCAATCGACTGCACGCCGGCGCGGACGATCTCGGCCACATAGGCGCCGGTGAACAATGCCAGCGCGGCAACCCCGGCGAACTCGCGGCTCAGGTTGAGCACGGTGCCGATGAAGAAGTAGAAGATGAAGATCTGCACCAGCAGCGGCGTGCCGCGCACCAGTTCGACGTAGACCGTGGACAGGTCGCGCAGGGTCGGGTTGTTCGACAGCCGGCACAGCCCGGCAAACAGGCCGATCACCAGGCCCAGGGCGCCGGAAACCACCGACAGCCACAGCGTGGTCCACAGGCCCCAGGCCAGGGGGCCGGCGGCCCAATGGCGGGTGACACCGATGGCATCGCCTTCGGCGACGTCGTCGCCACGGGCCAGCAGCATGCTGTCCTTGGCCACTTCGACTACTTGGGTATCGCCGCTTTCATCCTTCAGGGTGACCCGGGCGTTGTCGCCGGACACCACGATTTCCTCGACCGTGCCTGGGTTGGCGGCACGCTGGGTTTCCTCGGCCTTGTAGGCAAAGTATTGCGGAACGCGGTTCCAGCGCCACTCATAGGAAATCATCGAGGTGGCCAGGTACAGGCTGAACGCCAGGCCCACCAGGACCAGCGCGGTCAGCCCATGCCAGGGCCACTGTGCTTTCTTGTGTTTGATCACGTGGGGTACTTCCGTAAATGCGAAACGCGCTAGGTGGGTTTCTGAGATGGCCAGTGAGGTTGCGTAGACTTCTTCGCGGGTAAACCCGCTCCCACAGGGTTTGGCGATACCTGTGGGAGCGGGTTTACCCGCGAAGAGGCCGTCGAATACAGCCGCTATCCTCGACCAACCACCCTCAGCACCACCTGCGCGTCGGGGTCAAAGCCTGGGCTTGTGGCCTGGGCCTTATTCCATTTCCTTCAGCCAGTCCTTGTTCTTGAACCACTTGTCGTGGATACGATCGTAGGTCCCGTCATGCTTGATCTGGTGCAGGAAGTTGTTGATGAAGTTGATGCTGTCGTAGTCGCCTTTCTTCAGGCCGAAGGCCAGCGGCTCGTAGGTGAAGGGTTCTTCGAGGAACAGCAGCTTGCCGGCGCCGGCCTTCTCCACCGCCACCACGTTGTACGGCGCGTCATAGACGAAGGCGTCAGCCTTGCCGTTGACCACGTCCATCACCGCTTCCTGCTCGTTGTCGTAGCCGTGGTACTTGGCTTTGCCGATCAGCTTCTTGGAAACCATCTCGCCGGTGGTACCGAGCTTGGAGGTGATGCGGTACTTCTCGTTGTTCAGGTCTTTGTACGACTTGATCTCACCCGCCAGTTCCTTGCGGATCAGCAGGGTCTGGCCGACCACGATGAAGGGTTCGCTGAAGTTCAGGCGCAGGTTGCGCTCTTGGGTGAGGGTCATGCCGCTGCCGATGAAGTCGAACTTGTCGGTGAGCAGGGCCGGGATGATGCCGTCATAGGCGGTGGAGACGGTCTCCAGCTTGACGCCCATGGACTTGGCCATGGCCTTGAGGATGTCGACTTCGAAGCCGATGATCTCGCCGCGCTTGTTGGTCATCTCGAACGGCATGTAGGTCGGGTCCATGCCGACCCGCAGGGTGCCGCGCTTGACCGCGTCGTCGATGGCGCCGGCCTGGGCGGCGGTTACCGCGATGAGGGCGGTGGCACCGACCAGCAGTCGCGACAGGTATTTCTTCATCATCACCAAGTCCCCTAGCAAGAAGTACGCAAATTTCTTTTTGTAGGCACGGCCTGACAGGCCGATGCGTAATGTCGCGTAGGATGCTAACGCATGCGCGGGCTGGGACCTAGGGCCCCGGGGGACTTTGTTGGCCAAAATCGACCTGAAAAGCATCGCGGGGCAAGCCCGCTCCCACGAGGTTAGCGTGGGAGCG